>CAMLSI010000220.1 GCA_946482585.1 uncultured Lysobacteraceae bacterium | reverse complement strand
CGAGAGCACCGAGCACAGCAAGTCCGCCCAGACCGTACATCCAGGTCGTCGGCTGGGCGTACCACGGCTTTGCCGCCGGCAGCGGCTGCACCTTGCCCGGCGTCGACGGCTTGGCCGGCGCGGTCGTGCTCGTCGCGGGCTTGGCCGGCGTGGTCGTGGCCGGCGGAGTCGTCGTCGGCGCCGTGGCCGGAGCGGTGGTCGTCGTCGGTGTAGTCGCCGGCGGCGTGGTCGATGTCGTGGAAGGCGCCGTTTCGGTCGTCGCCCCCGGGGTCGTCGACGGTGTCGCTGCCGGCGCAGTGGTCGTCGTGGTAGTCGGCGGCGGCGGCGAGGTCGAGGGCGTGGTCGCACCCGGCGTGGCCGAGGTCGTCGTCGATGGCGTCGCCGTCGTTGCGGCCGGCGGGGTCGTCGCGGTCGAAGCCGGCGGGGTGGCGGTGGCCGACGGCGTGGCCGACGGAGCGGTCGTCGAGGTCGTGCCCGACGGCGGCGTCGTGGCGCCCCAGATTTCTTCCTTCGTGATCGCGCCGCCCTTGTCGCCCGGCTTCGCCGTCACGGTCGTCGAAGCGGCCGGGGGCGTCGAGGGCGTCGCTGCCGGAGGCGTCGCGGTCGTGGCCACCGGTTTCGCCGCAGCCTTGTCCTGCAATTCCTTGAGCTTCTGCTGCAGCGCCGCGAGCTCCGAATCCTTCAATGAGAGGAGCTTGTCGTTCTTGGTCTTGAGCTCTTCGAGTTCGCGCACGCGCGACTTGAGCTCGCTCGCTTCCTGATTGCTGCTCGCCAGGGCTTCCTTGGTGCGGGCGAGTTCGGCGCGCACCGTCGAATCGCCCGTGCCGCCGGCGCCGGGACGTTCGGCGCTGGCCGACGCATCCTTACCGGTCTTCGGCGGAACGAGTTCGAGTCGATCGCTCGGCTTGGTCGTCGAGGTACCGGCAGAAGCCCCAGACGACGGCTTGGACGGCGTCGTACCGCTGTCGGCGACCAGCGTCGGCGCGGCGCCGCCGCCGCGGGCGGCGTCATTCTGGCTGCGCACTTCCGCGGCAGCGGCAGCGGCCGAGCCTGCGGCGCGAATCTCGTCCGCGCTCGGTACGCGCAGGATCGCGCCGCGCTTGAGCGAATTGATGTTGTCGCGATAGAACGCGTTCGGATTGGCGCGCAGCAGCGCGACCATGACCTGGTTCAGCGAAACGCCTTCGTCCGGACGCGTCGCGGCGGCGACTTCCCAGAGCGTTTCGCCGGAAGCGACCGGACCGTATTCGCCGGCGGCGGCGCTGCGCGGCGCGGACGGCTCCGGCGTCGCTGCCGGAGCGACTGCGGTGTCGGTCGTGCGTGCGGGTTTTCCGCTGGGCTTGGACGGTTTCGCCGACGGAAGCTGTGCCGACGCCGCCGGCGTCGCGCCGTCGCGCACCGGCGCGGTGCTCGCCCGCGATCCCTTGATCGCGGGCGCCATCGTCGGCGGGTCGAGCAACACGGTGTATTCGCGCAGCAGCTTGCCCTTGGCCCAGTTCACCTCGATCAGGAAATCGAGGAAGGGGTCGCGCACGGGCTCCTTGGTCGTGACCTTGATGACCGCGTTGCCCTTCGCGCCCGTGGCCACTGCGAACTCCAGTGGCACGAGAATGCGCGAGCGGGACAGCCCGACGCGTTCGAAGTCGGCCGCTGCGGCGAGCGCCACACTGACACTGGCCGTCTCGTCAGGTCCTCCCGTCACCGGGATCTCGGCAACCAGGGGTTCGTTCAAGCCCGACTTGACCTGGATCATTCCCAGGCCCAGCGCCAGCGCGTTGGTACTGCCAAGCGCGAGCGCAACGGCCAACGTAAGTTTCAGCGATCCATTCATGAGGTCAGCCCCCTGGGTGGCAGTGGCCTACGGCCTGGTCTTAGCTCTGTCTTGAAGCCCCGCGAACCACCGGCAAGTGCGTGAGCACAGGCCGATCCCCTTCGCAGCATGAGTCCTACGTATTTGCCACACCGAATCAAGCAGTTACGACAAAATTCGGTGTGTCTTGCGTCCTTGTACGACACGGCCCGGCGGCCTCGAAGGCCGCCGGACAATCTCGAAAATGCCTTATAACACAATCGTAACTATAGATCACAGATACGATTTCACCAATAGCTCAGCAACCTGGACCGCATTCAGCGCGGCGCCCTTGCGGATGTTGTCGGAAACGACCCAGAGGTTGAGCCCGCGCGGATGCGAGATGTCTTCGCGAATGCGGCCCACGTACACCGCGTCTTGCCCGGCGGCATGGGAAACCGGCGTCGGATAGCCGCCGGGCGTTCGCTCGTCGACCACGACGATGCCGGGCGCGCTTTCTAGCAGTTCGCGCGCCTGCTCGGCTGTGATCTTGTCGCGGGTTTCGACATGCACGGCCTCGGAATGGCCATAGAAGACCGGCACGCGCACCGCGGTCGGGTTCACTTCGATGCTCGCGTCGCCGAGGATCTTGCGCGTCTCCCAGACCATTTTCATTTCTTCCTTGGTGTACCCGTTCGGCTGGAAGTCGTCGATCTGCGGAATCAGGTTGAACGCGATCTGCGCCTGGAACTTCTGCGGCTTGGACTCCTGGAAGTTCAGGATCGCGGCGGTCTGGCGGCCGAGTTCCTCGAGACCGGAACGCCCCGCACCCGACACCGACTGATAGGTCGCGACGTTGATGCGGGTGATGCCCACGGCGCGGTGGATCGGCGCGAGTGCGACCAGCATCTGCATGGTCGAGCAGTTCGGATTCGCGATGATGCCGCGCGTCGTGTAGCCCGCGATCGCGTCCGGATTCACCTCGGACACGACCAAGGGAATGTCGTCCTGGTAGCGGAATTCCGAGGTGTTGTCGATGACGACGGCGCCGGCCGCCGCAGCGCGTGGCGCATGCACGCGGCTCACGCTGCCGCCGGCCGAGAAGAACGCGATGTCGACGCCGTCGAAGTCGTAGGTGGCGAGATCCTGCACGGTCACTTTCCGGTTGCCGAAATCGACCTGACCGCCGGCGGAGCGCTCGCTCGCCAGCGCGACGAACTCGCCGACCGGGAATTTGCGCTCTTTCAGAATGCCGATCAGGGTTTCGCCGACCGCACCGGTCGCGCCGACCATGGCCACCTTGAACTTGCGTTCCGCAGAGCTTGCAGACATTTCCAATTCTCCAGTTTGATACTTCGGGATTGCGGGCGGCCGGCCGCGCCCGCACGGGGGGATCAGGGTTTGGCCGGAATTCTCGGCTGGACCGGCGCGACGTCGCCGCATTGGGCACGATGGCGCAACGCCTGGTCCATGAGGACGAGCGCCACCATCGCCTCGGCGATCGGCGTCGCCCGGATGCCGACGCAGGGATCGTGGCGGCCCTTGGTCACGACGTCGACGGGCTCGCCGCGGACATTCACGCTGCGCCCCGGAATGAGGATGCTCGAGGTGGGTTTCAGCACGATCGACGCGACCACGTCCTGGCCCGTCGAAATGCCGCCGAGAATGCCGCCCGCATGATTGGACAGGAAACCTTCGGCGCTCATTTCGTCGCGGTGCTCGCTGCCGCGCTGTGCGACCGCGGCGAACCCGTCGCCGATTTCGACGCCCTTGACCGCATTGATGCTCATGAGCGCCGCGGCGAGCTCGCCGTCGAGCTTGCCGTAGATCGGCTCGCCCCAGCCCGGCGGAACGTTCGACGCGATCACATTGACGCGCGCGCCGATCGAGTCGCCAGACTTGCGCAGGCGGTCCATGAACTGTTCGAGCTCGGGCACCATCGCCGCATCGGGCCAGAAGAACGGGTTTTCATCGACCGCGCTCCACTCGAACGCGGCCGGTGTCAGCGGCCCGAGCGCCGCGAGCCAGCCGCGCACCTGCACGCCGTGACGCTCGGCGAGCCAGCGCTTGGCGATGACGCCGGCGGCGACGCGCATCGTGGTCTCGCGCGCGGACGAGCGACCGCCGCCGCGCGGATCGCGCCGGCCGTATTTCTGCCAGTAGGTGTAGTCCGCGTGTCCCGGGCGAAAGCGCTCGGCGATCTCGGCGTAATCCTTCGAGCGCTGATCGGTGTTGCGGATCAGGAGCGCGATCGGCGTGCCCGTGGTGAAGCCTTCGTAGACGCCGGACAGGATTTCGACCTCGTCCGCTTCGCGCCGCTGCGAGGTGTGACGACTGCGTCCGGTCGCACGCCGCTCGAGGTCGGCGCGGAAATCGTCCGGCGCGATCGCCAGTCCCGGCGGACAGCCGTCGATGACGCAGCCGATCGCGGGGCCGTGGCTCTCGCCGAAGGTCGTTACGGTCAGCAGTTTTCCGAACGCATTGCTCGACACGGTTTCTCGCCTACTGAGGAAGGTCGCGACCGGCCGACCTGCGTCCGGTTCGCGTCACGCACGCGCGGCCAGCGCCGCGCGGATGTCGCCCGCATGGGCGACGAGATCGCGCCGCTCGAGCACGAACACGCCCATCTGGCCGACGTTGAACTCGACCCAGGTGAACGGCACGCGCGGCAGCAGCGCCGCGAGCGCCTGCTCGCTTTCGCCGACCTCGACGATGAGCACGCCGTGCTCGGACAGGTGCGCGGGCGCTTCGACGAGGATGCGCAGCGCGAAGTCGAGACCGTCGTGACCGGCCTTCAAGCCTAGTGCCGGCTCATGGCCGTATTCGGGCGGAAGTTCGGCAAATTCCTGCTCGGTGACATAGGGCGGGTTCGACACGATGAGGTCGTAGACCTCCCCGCCCAGCGCCGCGAACAGATCCGATTCGATCACGCGCACGCGATGCGCCACGTCCTGGAACTGCACGTTCGCGCGGGCGAGTTCGAGCGCGGCCGGACTGATGTCGACGACGTCGACCTGCCAGTCCGGATTGTGCGAAGCCATCGCGATGCCGATGCAGCCCGATCCGGTGCAGAGATCGAGCGCGCGCTCCACGACGATCTCGTCGAGCCACGGCGAGAAGCCGTTCTGAATCAGCTCGGCGATCGGCGAACGCGGCACGAGCACGTTCTCGTTGACCTTGAACAGCAGGCCGGCGAACCAGGCCTCGCCGGTGAGGTAGGCGACCGGCTTGCGCTCGGCGATGCGCCGATCGATCAGCGCGAGGATCTTCTGCTTCTCCTCGGCGACGAGCTTGGCCTGGCCGTAGTTCGGCGACAGGTCGTGCGGCATGTGCAGCGCCCAGAGCACCAGGTGCGTCGCCTCGTCCAGCGCGTTGTCGTAGCTGTGGCCGAAGGTCAGCCCCGCGCCGGCGAAGCGGCTCGCGCCGTAGCGGATGAAGTCGACGATGGTGGAGAGTTCGGAAGTCATGGTTCGAACAGCGACAAAGGGCCGCAGAGTATAGGGCGCCGGCAATGCGGCGTCCGCGTCTATACTTCGGCGGAGCAACTCCCGGATGGGCCGGAACCCGGCTCCGTTTCGCATCGCCTCCACGCGAGGCGATTGCACGATGCTCGCCTCGCGCGCGTCCGCTGCGATGGCGAAACCGATCCGGGCACGAAGCCGCACGATAGAGACTTGCTCAGACCTTCCCAATGAATACACGTCATAACTCGGGCCGGACCTTGCCGACGACCCTGATCCTCGTCGTCGCGTTCGCAGCCGGCCTCGGCCTGTGGCTGCTGAGCCAGCAGTTCACGAATCGCGAACCGGCAACGCTGGCGCTCACGCGCTATCCCGCGCCGCGCGCGATCGCGGATTTCCGGCTGACGCGCAGCGATGCGAAGCCGTTCACGCAGGCGGATCTGCAGGGCCAGTGGAATCTGGTGTTCTTCGGCTTCACGAACTGTCCGGACATCTGCCCGAACACGCTGGGCGTCCTCAAACAGGTGCGCGCGCGACTGGCGCAGGCCGGCGCCGCAGACCGCGTCCGCGTGCATTTCATTTCCGTCGATCCGCTGCGCGACCAGCCCGATACGCTCGGCCGCTACGCCGCGTTCTATGATCCGGCCTTCGTCGCCGCGACCGGCAACGATGAAGAACTCACGCGGCTGACGCGCTCGCTCGGCGTCATGTACACGCGCGAACCGGCGAAGGACGGCCAGTACACGGTCGACCACAGCGCCTCGATCGCGCTCGTCGATCCGCAGGCGCGCCTGGTCGGCCTGTTTCGCCCGCCGCTGGATGCCGCCGCGATCGGCGCCGATCTGCTGACCCTGGTGAATACGCGCCGATGAAACTTTCGATCCTGCTCCAATACGCACTGCCCCACCGGCTGCTGTCGCGCCTCGTCTACTGGGCCACGCGGTGGACCTGGCGGCCGTGGAAAGATTTCCTGATCGGCCAGATCGTGCGTCGCTACCAGGTCGATCTCGCCGAAGCGGAGACGCCCGATCCGGCCGCGTTCGAACATTTCAATGCGTTCTTCACGCGCCTGCTCAAACCCGGGGCGCGCACCGCCGATGTGGCTGCCGATGCGCTGCTCTGCCCTGCCGACGGCAAGATCAGCCAGGCCGGCGCCATACGCGCCGGGCGCATCGTCCAGGCCAAGGGCCAGGACTACACCGTCGCGGAACTACTCGCGTCCGAAGACGACGCCGCCGCGTATGCGGACGGCAGCTTCGTCACCGTCTACCTGTCGCCGCGCGACTATCACCGCGCGCACATGCCGCTGGCCGGCGTGCTGCAGAGCACTGTCCATGTGCCCGGCCGGCTGTTCAGTGTCGCGCCGGCGCCGGTTGCCGCGATCCCGCGTCTGTTCGCACGCAACGAACGCCTGGTCTGCCATTTCCAGGGCGAGAACGGCCCGTTCGTGGTCGTGATGGTCGGCGCGATGCTCGTGTCCAGCGTGTCGACGGTCTGGTCCGGCCTCGAGATTCCGCCGTATGCGAGCCGGGTCACGCGGCGCGACTGGCACGACCGCGCGATCCGGCTGGAGCGTTTCGCCGAGATGGCACGGTTCAACATGGGCTCGACTGTCATCGTGCTGCTGCCGCCCGCCGTCGGTGAAATCGGCACGCTCGCTCCCGAACAGCCGGTCAAAGTCGGCCAGCGCATCGGCAACGTTCGCCCGAAGCCGGCGTGAGCGCGATGCCGGGCGGGGTCGTGCCGGCAGCAATGGTGAACTCTCTGCAGGCCAGGGTGACGAGGATTGTCAGTTTGTGACCGGTTCGGCTAATCTGCGCCGCCTGTCGGTTTAGCATCACCGGCGATCGTCGAACCAGCAAACCACGAAGGGGAATCTCATGCAGCAGTTGATCTGGCGGCTCGTCGCCACCAAACGCGCCTATCAGCTGCAGCGTGAGTTCAAGGAAATCGACAAGCTCATGAGCGGCCTGAACAATGCCTCTCGCCTGCAGCTGGCGACCTTGACCCAGAAAGAATTCTCCACCGCCGCGAAGAGCGAATTCCCGCATCTTTACGGCACGCCGCCGGAACAGCGCTACAGCGCCTGGGGCAGCGGCACCGACATCGGCCTCGCCCGCGCGCGTTCCGACAATCTTCCGGTCCGCCTGCGCGGCATCGCGCTCTGGCTGACCGTCGCCTACCACGAAACCCGCGGCACGACGCTGCCGGCTCTCGATGGCGTGCATCGTTCGCTGCTGCGCGCGCTGCGCTTCCTGCGCGAATCCGCTCCAGCCGCGACGGCCGAGAGCTGGTTTTCCGGCGAGCAGGCCGCCTGATTCCTGACCCTATTTCGAGTTCGGGCTAGAAGGAAACCGCGCGCCAGGGATGGCGCGCTTTTTTTGCCCGCGAAAAGCTAAAGTCAGGGACCGGAGAAGAGGCGATACCCCTTCGGTTGCCGCCCGCCTCTCTCGACAGGCCCCAGTTCATTTCCCGCATGCGGGTATCTGCAGCGTCTGCCCCGGCTTGATCGCATAGCTCGGCGCGCGCAGGCGATTGATGTTCGCGATTTCACGCACTTCCGCACAGCGATGCTTGCGTGCGATCGCAGCGAGCGTGTCGCCCTTGCGCACGGTATAGCGGCCGCGCGCCCCGCCGCCCGAACTGCGCGTCGAGACCGTACTCGCGATGGCGACCTGCGGCATCGAGGCCGCGTGCAACTCGGCCGCGAGCGCCTGCCACGGACCCTGCGCGCAGATGCGCGGAAACGCGGCTTCGAGCACGACCGGCACCGCGAGTCGCGTGCCCGGCGGCAGTGCGGCCTGATGATCGTAGGACGGATTCAGATTGCGCAGCGCGCGGAACCAGCCGTCGCGGCTGCCGCCTTCCTGGCCGAAGCAGATCGACAGCTCCGACAGCGACATGGAACGCGGCAGCGTGACGTTGCCGAGACGCGTGTCGATCTTCGGAAATTCGAGGTTGTAGCGTTCGGGGTGCATGAACAGCCAGGCTGCCGCAAGCACCATCGGCACGTATTCGCGCGTCTCCGGCGACAGCGCGCCGTAGACCGACGAGTCCCAGAAGCGCGCGCGGCCGCCGCCGGCGAGCCTGCCCATGCGCCCTTCACCGCCGTTGTAGGCCGCGAGCACGAGTTCGAGATCGTTGTTGAACACGCGCAGC
Source organism: uncultured Lysobacteraceae bacterium (assembly GCA_946482585.1). The sequence goes on along the minus strand of CAMLSI010000220.1, from coordinate 99 downwards.
TGTTCGTTGAGATAGGCCGCGTTCGCGCGCGCCGACAGGGTCGGATCGAAACGCTGATCGAAGCCGTTGCTGGTGGAGAGGCCGAAGCGCAGACCGGTC
>CAMLSI010000219.1 GCA_946482585.1 uncultured Lysobacteraceae bacterium | reverse complement strand
CCGGCGCAGGCCACCGTACCGCCGCCGCGCGCGACGGCCGGCGGCTTCGTGCCGCTCGTGCTGCTCGGCGCGCTCGCGATGTTCACCTTGCCGCATCAGTTCCACGTCGGCGTCGTCGAGTGCCGCGATGAAGCGCACGTGCGCACGGCGCGCTGGCTGTTTCCGCTGTACCTGCTGCTGATCGCGCTGCCGTTGCTGCCGCTCGCGCATGCGGGCGATGCGCTGCTCGCCGACAGCGGTCTGTCGCCCGATCTCTATGTACTCGCGCTGCCGCTGTCGCAGGGTCACGAAGGCCTCGCCCTGTTCGCGTTTCTCGGAGGACTCAGCGCGGCGACCGGCATGGTCGTCGTCAGCACCCTGACTCTGAGTCTCATGATCGGCAACCACTGGATCGCGCCGGGCCTGCTGCGCGGCGCGTGGCTGCGCCCGAGCGGCGGCGATCTCCGCGGCACGGTGTTGCTGCTGCGTCGCGTCGGCATCGCCGCGATCATGCTGCTGGCCTGGGCCTACAACCGGCTCATCGCCGGCAACGAAGCGTTGGCCGACGTGGGCGCCGTCTCGTTTTCGGCGCTGGCGACCCTGACGCCGGCGCTTGCGTTCGCGGTGTGGCGGCCGCAGACGCCGCCGCGCGCGGTGATTGCTGGCATCGCGGCCGGCTTTGCGATCTGGTGCTGGGCGCTGCTGGTGCCGCTGGCGGCGCAGGTGCGCGGCGTCGCGCCGGACTGGCTCGGGCATGGGCTCTACGGTCAGCCGTGGCTCGCACCCGACGCGCTGTTCGGATTGACCGGCTGGAGCCGCCTCGGCCGTGCGGTCGCCTCGAGCCTGTTCATCGGCACGCTGGTCACGTTCGCGCTCGCCGCATGGCGGCCGGGTCCGCTGCGCGAGAAGCTCGGCTTCGATCAGCGCGCGCTGCGCAATGCGGGCCGGCGCTTCCTGCCCGAGCAGCGCCTCGACGAACTGCTGCACGACGCCCCCGCGCGCGGCGCCGTGCCGGCGGCGGTCGAGGCGCGCGTCGAGCACGAACTCGCCGCGGTGCTCGGCAGCGCATCGGCCAGACTGCTGCTCGACGCGGCGCAGCGCGAAGCCGGCGCCGAGCTCGAAACCGTAGCCGCGATCGTCGGCGAGGTCTCGCAGGAACTGCGCTTCAACCAGAGACTGCTCGAAGCTGCGCTCGAGAACATGAGTCAGGGGATCAGCGTCGTCGACGCGCAGCTGCGTCTCGTCGCGTGGAACAGGCGCTATGTGGAATTGTTCGGATTTCCCGAAAATCTCGTGCGTGTCGGCGCGCCGATCGGCGAGCTCGCCGCCTGGGCGCTGCGGCGCATGCCGCACCGCGACAGCGCCGAAACGGCGCTGTCGCGCCGGCTCGATCACATGCGCGCCGGTACGCCGCACCTGTCCGAGCGCGTGTTTCCCGATGGCGGCATCGTCGAGATCCGCGGCAACCCCATGCCCGGCGGCGGTTTCGTCGCGACGTTCACTGACGTGACCGCGTTCCGCCGCGCCGAGGCCGCGCTGATCCAGTCCAACGAGACGCTGGAGCAGCGCGTCGTCGAACGCACGACGCTGCTCGAACATGCCAAGCGCGAGGCCGAGCGCGCGAACGACGCGAAGAGCCGCTTCCTCGCCGCGATCGGCCACGATCTGCTGCAGCCGCTGCATGCGGCGCATCTGTTCACCGATGCGCTCGCGCAACAGATCGCCGCGCCGGCGCAGCGCGAACTCGTCGCGCAGACGCGCGGCGCGCTCGATTCGACGACGGATCTGCTGACCGGGCTGCTCGACATGTCGCGGCTCGAGGCCGGTGGCCTCACGGCGCAGCTGCGCGAATTTCCGCTGGCCGACGTGCTCGATCCGCTCGTGTCGGAGTTCCGTGCGCTCGCCGCCGAACGGGGGCTCGTCCTGCGCCATCGCGCGACGTCCGCCTGGGTGCGCAGCGATCCGCAGCTGCTGCGCCGCGTGCTGCAGAATTTTCTCGCGAACGCCGTGCGCTATACCGCGCGCGGACGCGTACTGCTCGGCGCGCGCCGCCGCGGCACATTGCTGCAGATCGAGGTGCACGACACCGGCCCCGGCATCGCGCCGGACCAGCAGCGCACGATCTTCGAGGAATTCCGCCGCGGCGATGACGCCGCCGGCCTCGGCCTCGGCCTCGGTCTCGCGATCGCCGAACGCATGGCGCAGCTGCTCGATGCGCCGCTAGCGCTGCACAGCCGTGTCGGTCACGGCACGGCGTTCGCGATAGCGGTGCCGCGCGTGGCGGCCCCGTCGCGCGACGGCGCGAGCAGCAACGACACGAGGCCGCGCCTCAGCGGGATGCACGTGCTCGTCGTCGACAACGAAGCCGCGTCACGCGAAGCCCTGCTGCGATTGCTGCGCGGCTGGGGCTGCGAGGTCAGCGCCGCCGCCGACGGCGCCGCGGCCGCCGCGCAACTCGCGCAGCGCGCCGCCGATCTGTGGCTGTTCGATTTCCACCTCGACGACGACGACACCGGCGTCGCGTTGCATGAACGCCTCGCCGCGCAATACGACGCGCGCCCGGCCGTGATCCTCAGCGCCGATACCGGCGACGCGACGCGCAAGGCCGTCGCGGAAGCCGGCCTGCCGCTGCTGATCAAGCCGATCAAGCCGCTCGCGCTGAAATCGGTGCTCGATCGCGTGCTGGCGGCGCAGGCGGTGCGGTAGCGAAGACAGCGCCATTTCACGCGTGTATCGTTCGCGCGCGTTCGCTGAGGGCAGCGGGCGGAACGGACCCGGACGGGAAGCATGAATCGCGACTACCGCAAGCGGTTGGCTGACGAAACGCTCGATATCCTCGACCACGGCCGCAACGCCTCGCCTCAGGGCGACTTGATCGACATCGGCGCCGCAATTGCCGACTGCCGCACTGCCACCCTTCTTTTTCTCCCGATCAGCTGCAGACGTTGCGCGACCAGGTGCAAGAGCGCGCACTCGCGGGACCGGCGGCGCGGATCGAAGTCGTCAACGAGACGACATTGCAGGGGATTCGTCGCCTCGTCACCGAAGAACGCGGTGCCGCCGTCGCCGCAACCATCAGCAGGAGCCCAGCCCCCGCGGCGGCGGTCCGAACAGCGCATCGCGCACGTCGCCGACATCGGTGCCGACCTCGGCGACGACGCGGATCAGTTCGTCCGGCGTCAGGCCGAAGCGCGTGGCCCAGTAGTTCAGTTCCCATCGCACGGCGATGTTGATGGCGCTGCGGCCGTCCAGGCCGCCGGGGGTCGACAGGTGCATGTCGTCTCCTTTCGGGCGTCGTTGATCGAAGGTGTGGGCGCGCGGAAACCGGCGGGCCCGACGCGACAGCGAAAGCCGTCGAACAGCGTTGGTCATTCGTCGCAACGGAAAGTTTCCCGGTCCGACCGGCGCGATTCAGACGAGCGTTCAATACCTGAATGCGTTGTCCTGCAAGGCGACCCGGACCGAGCGGGCCGGGTCGCGCGCTGCCTCAGCGACGGCTGATGCGGTCATCTTCGCGCGGGTTGTCGCGATCGCCGGCGGACAGGCGCGTACCCGGGCCGCGATCGCTGTCGCGTTCGTTGACCGTGCGCGCGGAGCTGTTCCGGCGATCGGTGTCGCGGGGCTGCCGTGTGGCGTTCCCGACGGCGGCACGTCCGTCCTGGCTCGCGGTAGCGCGTTGTTCGTCATCCATACCGGTGACGCTGCGACCACCGGACGAGTTCGTGGTGCCGGCCTGCGGATCGTCGCGATGCTTCATACCGCCGCTGCGGTTGCTGTGCGTGGGTGACATGTCGACCTCATGGCTGTTGAGGGGAAGCGCCTGGGCGCAAAGCCCCACCGCAACAGCCATGCCAGAACGCGAGAGTGGCGACAGCACTCGCTACGACGCCGTTTTCACGCACGGCGCGCGGCCGAAGCGCTGTAAGAATGAAATCGCCGCGAAAATTTTTCCGACGCCTGCCGCGAGACGAAGCCAGCGCGACCTCAGAGCTGACGCGCCGGATCGCTGAGTTCGAGTTCGCGCAGCACGACCCCGGCCTGAGTGCGGTTGCGCACGCCGAGCCGGTCGAAGATCGCCGTCAGGTGCGCCTTGACCGTGCGCTCCTGCACGTCGAGACGATCCGCGATTTGCTTGTTGAGCAGTCCCTCGGCGACGAGCACGAGGACGCGAAACTGCTGCGGCGACAGGCTTGCAAGACGCGCCGCGAGGTCGGCGTCCTGCGCCGAGGATTGCGAGCGCGCGACGCTGTTGCGCAGGCTCGCCGGCAGCCATTGCTCGCAGCCGAGCACGGTACGGATCGCGTCGCGGAGCTCGTCGAGGCCCGAACTCTTGGGCAGGTAGCCGGCGGCGCCGTGATCGAGCGCGCGGCGCACGACACGCGGATCGTCGTTCGCCGACACGACGACGACGGCCACGCCCGGATGCTGCGCGCGGATCGCCGCGAGTCCGGCGAGGCCGTGATTGCCGGGCATGTGCAGGTCGAGCAGTACGAGATCGATGCCGGGTTCCTGCTCGAGCGCGGCGAGGACGCCATCCAGCGAATCGGCTTCGCGCACGTCCAGCGCATCGACCGCATCGGCCGCGGCCCCGCGCAGGGCTGCGCGGAACAGCGGATGGTCGTCGGCGATCAGCAGCGAAGGCATGGCGGCGTGTGCCGTGCGCGCCGGCTACTGTACGGTCCAGCCGCCGTCGACCGTGATGGTCTGGCCGGTGATGTTGCGCGCGGCGGGCGAGATCAGGAACGCGGTGATGCCGGCGAGCTCGTCGAAACCGATGAAGACGCCCTTGGGCATGGGCTTGAGCATGACATCACTGATGACCTGCGATTCGGGAATGCCGCGCGTGCGCGCCTGGTCGGCGATCTGCTTGTCGACGAGCGGTGTCTTCACGTAGGTCGGGCAGATCGTGTTGATCGTGATGTCCGTGCTCGCGGTCTCCAGTGCGATGACCTTCGAGAAACCGATGAGGCCGTGCTTGGCCGCGACATAGGCGCTCTTGAACGGACTGCCGACCAGCGAATGGATGGAGCCGATGTTGACGATGCGGCCGAAGCGGCGCTCGCGCATGCCGGGCAGTACGGCGCGGCTCAGCCGCGCGACGCCGACGAGCATGACTTGCACGAGGAAATCCCATTTGCCGATCGGAAAGTCCTCGAGCGGCGCGACGTGCTGCAGACCGGCGTTGTTGACGAGCACGTCGACCGGGCGCGTCACTGCGGCGAGCGCGGCGGCGACACTGTCGTCGGACGTCACGTCGAGCGCGATCGCTTCAGCCGACCCGCCTGCGGCGAGGATCTGCGCGGCAACCGCATCGACCGCGCTGCGGTCGAGGTCGGTCAGTACGATGTGGTTCCCGGCCGCGGCCAGCTCCGTGGCGATGCCGGCGCCGATGCCGCTGCCGGCGCCGGTGATCAGAATGCAGCGTTGCGTCATGCGATTCTCCTTGGCCTAGCCTAGCAAGCGCCCTGGGCGCCGGCTTGGTACGAAAGTACGATAGCCGAGCATATCCGGCTTGATAGGGTTGGCGAATGACCATCGCCCTGATTTCGCGCGCGCCGCGCGTTTCGACACTCGCTCTGCTGATCCTGCTCGCCGCCTGCGATCGCGCGCCGCCGCCGGCAGCGCCCGCGCCCACCGCGAAGGCGGCGCCGCCGCGCGCCGCGGAGACGACAGCGATGTTCACCGCCCAACGCTCGAGCGTGCACCGCGACGGCGACGATCTGCTCAGTGCCGGCCTCGGTCTGGATGGCCTGCGCGCGATGACGCCACCCGCGTTCGGCAATCCGGAAGCGCCGGCGCCGGACGAACTTCGCCGCCGCGCGCTCTGGAGCAACTGGCGGGGCATCGCCGACCTGACCCCCGCCGGCGGTTTCGGCACGCTCTACGGCGAACTGCCGAACGTGCCGGGTCGCGAGTTCCAGGCGTTCGCGACCGTGCCCGGCGCGACGCAGCCGCATCGCGTGCTCGCGCAGATTCCCGATGCGTTCGACAACACCAGGCGTTGCCTCGTCGTCACGGCGTCGTCGGGTTCGCGTGGCATCTACGGCGCGATCGCGGTGGCCGGACCGTGGGCGCTGCCCAAAGGCTGCGCCGTCGCGTATACCGACAAAGGCGCCGGCACCGACTACTACGACCTTGCGGAAAAAAGCGGTGTGCGCATCGACGGCACACGCGGCGGGGCCGAAGAAACGCTCGCGTTCGAGCCCGACAGTACGGCCGCCGACGGCATCGCGTTCAAGCATGCGCATTCCAGGGACAATCCCGAGGCCGACTGGGGCCGGCACGTGAAGCAGGCGGCCGAGTTCGGCCTGCACGCGCTCAATGAAGCCCTGCCGCAGCATGCGCCGTTCACATTCGACAACACGCGCGTGATCGCGGTCGGCATTTCCAACGGCGGCGGCGCGGTGTTGCGCGCAGCCGAGCTCGAAGGCGACTGGCTCAAGGGCGTGGTTGCCGGCGAACCCAATGTCTACGTCGAGTCGGCCGGCGCGCGCACGCTGTTCGACTACACGACCGAGGCCGCCTTGCTGATGCCATGCGCGCTGCCGAAGCTCGGACTGCCTGCCGTGCCCGACATCGACAAGCGTTGCGCCGCCGCCGTAACGGCAGGATTGATCAGCGGCGGCGATCTCCCCGCGCAACAGGCCGCGGCGTATGACGCGTTGCGCGCGAGCGGCTGGACCGACGCCGCGCTGCGCGCCGGCTCGATCAGCGTCACGTTCGATCTCTGGCGCGCGATCGCGGTGACCTATGCCGCCTCCTACGGCCGCTACGGTGCCGGCGAGGAGCCGTGCATCGCCGGCTTTTCCGCCGTGAACAGCGACGGCAGCGCACGGGCGAGCACGAATGCCGAACGCGCCGCGTGGTGGTCGGACGCGAGCGGGATTCCGCCGGGTGCCGGCGTCGGCTTCCGCGTCGCGAAGCCTACGGAACCGCACGATGCGCTGAACTGCCTGCGCGCGCTCTGGACCGGCAGCGACGCCGCCGCCGCGCGCGTGAAGCAAGGCATCGCGGCGACGCACGCGGGGCTGCCGCGCAAGGGGCTGCCAGTGATCGTCGTGCACGGTCTCGACGACGGCGTCGTGCCCGCCGCATTCAGCAGTGCGCCGTACGTCGCGAAGGCGAAAGCGGCTGGCGCCGACCTGCGCTACTGGCAGGTCCGCAACGCGCAGCATTTCGATGCCTTCCTCGGCCTGCCTCAGTACGGCGCGGCCTACGTGCCGATGCTGCCTTACGTCTATCGCGCGCTCGATCGCGTCTGGGCGCAGATCGACGGCAAGGCCGAACTCCCGGCCGATGCCGTGATCGAGACCGCGCCGCGCGGCCTGGGCAAAGCGCTCGAAGCGAGCCATCTCGCGTTGCCGTGAATGCGTCGTTGTGATCGAACACTGGGCGGGTTGCGGTTGTGGACAATTGAAATTGACGGCGCGTGGTGATCCCGTGCGCATCTCGACCTGCCATTGTCTGGCCCGCCAGCGCCGCACCGGCAGCGTGTCCGGTGCGGAGCCGCGCTTTGCGCAGGACGCGGTCACGATCGAGGGCAACGCGCGCGAGTCTGTGCGCGTCGCCGACAGCGGCAATCGCGTGACTTCCCGTTTCTGCCCCGACTGTGGCGCGACGGTCTACTACACGCTCGACGCCGTGCCCGGCTTCACGGCGATCAGGCCGGAAGCGAGAACTGCCTTCTCCTTACTCGGCGTAGCTCGGTGCGGCTCGGGCAACCGCAGATACCAGTGCGTTCGACGCTCCGGATGCCTGGTTGGCGGACCAGGCGCCTAGCGCGGTGTCGAGCGGCCGCGGGCCGCAGCGGTCGGAATGATCGGCGCATATCCCCATCGGTCCGCTTGGGCGCTTCGTCAGGCCCCGATGCGGGAAACTTCGCGCGCCCCGAAGCCAATGCCCGGCGAATTCTCGAATCCCTGCACTCGCACACGGGTGTGCTCCCACCCGAGGTAGCGGACGTCGAGAATCTCGAGCCCCATGTAGGAGTGCGGGAAGCCAGGATCGATGGTGAGCTCATGCACACCCGTGAAGCGCAGTTGCACCGTCTCGTCTTCCCTCTTCAACGTGAGCTCGAGAGTGCCGAAAGGCGGCTCCCCGGCAATGTACGAGCAGGCGACGACCTCGTAGGCGCAGGGTTCCGCGCGTACGTCGTGATCCGCAGCATCGGTCAGGTTGGCATTGGCGAGGAGGTTCATCGGGGCCTGGCAACGTGCCGCGCAGTCGAGCCGGCGCGACCAGCCGGTTGAAGAACGGCGATCGGGTCTCTCAGATCGGTGAGGCCATCGTCTTCACGATGCTGGCGAAACTTGACCATTGGAACCTGAGGTCTGAGTTGGGCCGCGCCGGAGGCGTCGGCTCGAATGAAATGTCGGCGCTCAATCCTCATCCATGAACCCAGCGCAGCAGGTTCGGGTTTCGGATACGGCCGGCGCGTCAGTTCCGCAGCCGGTAGCCCGTGCGGAAGATCCACCAGACGATGCTCAGGCAGATCACGAGGAACAGCAGGGTCATGCCGAAGCTCAGCGCCGCGTTCACGTCGGAGACGCCGTAGAAGCTCCAGCGGAAGCCGCTGACGAGATAGACCA
>CAMLSI010000218.1 GCA_946482585.1 uncultured Lysobacteraceae bacterium | reverse complement strand
AACGCCATGCCGGCGGACAGGCTCAGCGGCGAGAAGTCGCGCTTCGCGCCGTCGATGATCGACGACAGGGGTTCGAGATCGCAGCGCATGCGCACCTGGATCGTGACTTTCTCGTAGAGCTCGGGCTTGCCGCCGGTGAGCTGCTGGTGCGTCAGCACCTGGCAGCGATTCTGGTCGCCGCCATGCTCGGTCACGGCCTGTTTCATGCGCTGGATGAGGTCGGCCGCGGCGCCGGCCGCGTCGTTCTGGGCGAGAAACGCCTGGTTGCTCTGCTCGAAACTGCGCACGTCGGCGAGACGTTTCTCGATCTCGACCCGCTGTTTGCTGGTTTCCTGGAAACGCTGCTGCTGCTCGCGCAGATCGCTCATCTGCGACGCAATGTCCAGATGCGGCGCAACGAACCACCAGTGCACACCGAGCAGATAGCCCAGCAGCAGCACGATCAGGGTCAGCACGACGGCCAAGAGACGGCCGTTATTCTTTTGCGGCAGCAGGCGCATTCGCGCTCCCCTCCTTGCTTTCGCCCGCGGCAGCGTCCTTCGGCGCCGGCTCGGCGGTCGCATCCTTGGCGTCCTTCGCGGCATTCGCCGGCTTGGACGGCGCGTTCTCGCGCGGCTTGAGCTGGGCCACGAGATTGAAGCGGTCTTTCTTCACGCGCGGATCGGGCTGCACGACACCCTGAAACGCGGGATCGACGAGCACCTTGGATTTCTGCAATTCCGCGATCAGGTTTTCGGAGCGGTCGCTGAGCCCCTGCAGTTCGACGCGACCGTCCTCGGTCACGTTGAGGCGTTCGAGATAGGTGCTGTCCGGCAGACGCTCGGTCAGATCCTTGAGCAGTTCGACCGCCGGAACGACGGTGCGCTTCTTCTGTGTCAGGAAGTTCGCCGACTCGATCGTTTCTTCGAGCGTCTTGCGCAGCGCGGCGGCCTGTTTGGCGTCCTGCTGCGACTTCCCGACCTCGGCCGTCATGTTCTCGAGCGCGACCTGGCGGTTCGTCACGGTCCGCGCCATGACGCCGAGCGCGAGAATCACGGCCAGCCCTGCAAGTCCGAGGTTGATCCAGAGACGCTGGTTGCTGCGACGCGCACGGCGATCGGGCGGCAGCAGGTTCACGCCCATGCGTGTGCCGTTCGCTTCGTCGATCCAGCAATCCACGCCGTCCAGCGGGATGCCGAGCTGCGCGACCGGCGCGATTTCCTCCTCGAACGCCGCGCGCGGCATCACGACGAGATCGACCTGGAGCTGCCGCCCGGCCGCGTCGCGGCCGCGCACCACGTGATCGAAATAGACCTGGTCGGCCTTGAACGGCGTCTGCCGGTCCATTTCGAAACTGAGCACCTGGCGCAGATTCTCTTCGGCCGCGGCCGGCAGGCTCAGCGAACGCCGCAGCATGCGCGTCGTCGGCACGCAGAAGAACTGGCGCAGTTGCGGCTCGTCGATGCGCGCCCGCTGGCGCTGGAAATCGCCGCGCTGGACGTCGACGTCCTGGGCGAGATCGACGTGACCGAACTCGGTCGCGCCGCGCGCGCCTTCGCGGCGCAGTACGAGCCGACCGTCGGCAACGTGCAGCAGCAGGGATTCGCGCCCTTCGGCCAGCGCCGCGCGCCACGATGCCGGCAGGAAGGACAGCAGCTCGCCGCCCCACCACGCGAAGAAACGCGGCAGCGGTGTCTTGGCATAGCGCGCCCGCAAGCGGACGAGCTGAGGTTCGAGCACGTCTTGAATGGCCATTACTGATCTTCGCCGTCGCGCCAGCGCAGGACCACGAACGGCCTGCCGCCCACGCCTTGTCCGCCCAGCCGTATGGTGGCGTCCAGCCGAGTGCTGGCGCCGTTCGGGAGTGTGGCGCGGGACTCGATACTATACGTGAGCCCCCCACCCTCCGCCATGACAGGGGTTCCGTCGGGCATCGTGATGTTGTAGGGCATGCCCGGCGGCACCGCCTGGCGCTGGGTCAGCAGCATCTGAGCTTGTTCCTCGGTCATTCCCGGCATCGCGCGCAGCACTTCGAGCGGCGCATAGGCGGGACTGGGCTGATTGCGGCCGGAATACAGCGTGATGGCCTTTTCGATCAGGTGGTAGGTGTCGTAATCCATCCCCAGCACCTGCTGGATCTCGGACACCGTTTCGAACGGCGCGTTCCGCGGCGAGTACTTCAAATCGGCGGATTTATATTCGGACTCCTCAGCACCGTGCACGCCGGCGAGATCGTCCGGGTCGCGCCAGTCGACGATCGCGTCGGCGAGTTCCTCGGCGCGCAATTCCTCGATGCCGCTGGCCTGGAACAACGCCTTGAGCATCACGGCGTCGGCAACGTTGATGTCGACCTTGCCGCTGTCGTCGGTCATGCGCAGCTCGACCTTCGCGCCGTCGAACTCGAATTCGTACGGGCGCCCATCCGCGACCCAGCGCGTCAACGGATCGGGATTGCGCAGTTCGAACACCGCGCGGTGGATACCGGCTTCGGCCATGTAGCGCGCGGCGGTCGAATCGAACAGGTGCCGCGCCTGCAGGTTCTCGGTGCGCGCGATCACGGCGAAGCTGCCGAGCAGGATGCTCATGAGCGCGATGACCCAGAGCACGAGAATGAACGCGACGCCGCGCTGATTCGACGACGGTTTCATTCTTTCTCCGTCGCGCCGCTGTTCGAAGGATCCTGCGGCACCATGCCGGGTTGCGGCAGGCGCTGCTGGAACAGGCGCACGCCGCCGCTGGTGTCGAGGATCAGCGGGATTTCCATGGTCGGCCAGACCAGACCGGACTCCGGCGTCATCTCCAGATCGATGCGCACCATGACCGGCAGCACCGACGGATTCTCCCAGTCGTCCTTCCAGTCTTCGAGTTCGTTCTGGTCGTCGAACTTGCGGTATTCGAAGCGCCCGCGCCGGATGCCGTCGAGCAGCAGCACCGGCATACCGTCGTCGGGCTTGAGCTTGTCGAGATCGAAACCGTTGAGCATGTTGTGCGTGAAAATGAGCTGCAGCCCGTTGCGGCCGCGCGCGAGTTCGAGCGTCTGGACGTACGGGCCGCCGCGGCTCAGATGCCCCGGCATCGGCGCGACGAAACGCAGAAAATCGTTCTCGCCCTGGAACACGAAATTCGCGCCGCTGCCGTGTTCCTGCCCGAACGCGAGCGGAAGGCTGCGCCCGAGTTCGCGCCGGATGAATTCCTGTGCGACGCGCAGCCGATTCGTACGCTCGATGTTCTGCTCGCCCGAATGCATCGCGCGCGTAGCCGCGCGGATGCCGCTCATCGCGCCGGCGAGGAGCAGCGCGAGCAGGGTGATCGCGAGCAGGACTTCGAGCAGGCTGAAGCCGCGCGAGCGGCGGGGCGCGCGCATCATTTGCCGCCCTGCCCCGGCTGCTGGACCGTGCCGTCGGCGCGCTCGGCGCCGATGCCGCCGACTTCGGCATTCGCCGAACGCAGTGACACGAAGTGCGCGCTGCGCGGATTGCGCCGCTCGCCCCAGAGCACTTCGAGGTCGACGCGGAACAGTTCGATATTCTGGAAACCTTCGGGCTTCGGTGCCGCGTTCGCGTCCGGCGGCGGTTCGTATTTCTGGATATCCAGCTCCCAGCGGTACTGGTCGTCGAAGCGACCGCTCTTGCGGCCCGCCTCGAGTTTTTCGCCGATGCCGACGACGTCGAGCTGCGACTGCGCCCAGAGCGCGGCCTGCGTGTATTCCGCCGCGAGCCGCGTGTTGCGGATCGACGCCGACAGAATGCCCATGAGCACCGCAAAGCCGAGCGCGAACACGACGAAGGCCGCAACGAGCTCGATCAGGCTGAAGCCGCGCTGGCGTGCCGGCGGCGGCGGGCGACGGCGAACGGAAATGCGGCTCATCGCTCCTTCAGCTCCTCGAGATCGACTTCGCCGGTGAGCCAGCCGACGTTGACCCGCCACTCGCGCGTGCCGGCGATGATCGAGACGTGACCGCCGGTGGAACTGCCGTCCGGATAGAAGCGGATGCGGCCGGCCTTTTCGTGGATGAGCTCGTTCTGCGCGGTGAGCAGCTTGACTTCGATCTTGTCGGGAAACTTCACCGCGGCCTTGTCCGGCGCGGTATAGCTCATGGCCTCGAGATCGACGTCGAGCGTCTTCTGTTCGCCTTTGACGATGGCCTGACCGCGCGTGTAGCGCAGCGCCGCGACGAGGTCGCGGCTCGCGGCCTGGACCTTCGCACTGCCGAGGCTGTTGCTGATCGATACCGAAGCGATGGTGACCGCGATCGCGACGAGCACGAGCACGGCCATGAGTTCGAGCAGGCTGAAGCCGTGTTGCGCACGAGGCAGCGGCGCTGGACGGCGGACGCGGCGCGCCGCGGCGCCGCGCGCGGATTCAACGTCCGCGTGCGAGCGACGCCCGGCGAAGCCGCAACGCAATTCGCGATCCGCCGTGCGCATCGTCCATTACTGCCAGTTGCCGACGTCGGCGTTGTATTCCTCGCCGCCGGGCTTGCCGTCCTTGCCGTAGAACACGATGTCGAAGTCGCCGTGCTCGCCGGGTTTCTTGTAGCCGAACGCGCCGCCGAACGGACTCTTCAGATCCGATTCCTTGGCATAGCCCGATTTCCAGTTCGGCGCATTGGACGGCTTGCTGACGAGATCTTCGAGGCGCTCGGGCGGGCCGCCGTTGTCGAGCGCATAGGACTCGATGCTCATCGCGAGCTTCTGCACCTGCGCCTTGCCGGCATTCCATTTGCCCTTGTCGACATTCTTGCCGACCTGATTCACGACGATGCCGGCGACGATGCCGATCAGCACGATCACCGCGAGCATTTCGAGCAGGCTGAAGCCCGACTGCCCGCGCAGGCTGGCGCGGCGCTCAAACGTATACTTCATTGCATTCTCCCGAATTATTGCACCGAACCGGCCAGGTTCATGATCGGCAGGATGATCGCCATCATGATCATCGCCACCAGTACCGTCATAACGATCGTCACCACCGGGACCAGCGCGGCCAGAAGCCGGTCCAGCGTGTTCTTCACTTCCTGGTCGAACGTGTCCGCGGTCTTGAGCAGCATGCCGTCGAGCTCGCCGGATTCCTCGCCGACGGCTACCATCTGCAGCGCGAGCTTGGGGAAGCGCTTGCTCTGACTCAGCGCGAAGCCGAGACCGTTGCCGCGCTTGACCTCCTCCGTCGCCGCGGAGACGGCTTCGGCCAGCGCCGCGTTGCTCATGACGTTGCGCGCAATCGTCATCGCACCCAACAACGGAACGCCGTTCTTGAGCAAAGTTCCCAGCGTGCGCGTGAGGCGCGCGGTCTCGAGCTTGAGGATCACGTCGCCCGCGACCTTCAAAGACAGCAGGCGCGAGTCGAGCGCGAGCCGCGTTTCCGGTTGCGCGTACTGCTTGCGCAACCAGCCGACGCCGAGCACCGCGAGCACGAGCAGCAGCCACCAGAATTTCTGCAGCACGGTGCCGACGCCGAACACGATCTGCGTGATCAGCGGCATTTCTACGCCCATGTCATTGAACATCGGCACGAACTGCGGCACGACGTAGATCAGCAGGATCATCAGCGACGCGAACACCATGCCGATCAGGAACGCGGGATAGATCATCGCGTTGATCACGTTGCCGCGCAGTTCGCGCGTGCGTTCCAGGTATTCGGCGAGGCGCCGCAGCGTTTCGTCGAGCGAGCCGCCGGCTTCGCCCGCGCGCACCATGTTGACGTAGAGACGCGAGAACACACCGTGCTCGGCTTCGAGCGCGTCCGACAGCGGCGCGCCGCCGCGCACGGTGTCGCGCACGCGCTCGAGCATGCGGCGCGCCTTCTCGTCGCTCGGCAGATCGAGCACGATCTGCAGCGCGCGATCGAGCGGCTGGCCCGCACCGAGCATGGTCGCGAGCTGCTGCGTGAACTGCACGACCTGCGACGCGCTGAAGCTCGAACGCCGCGTCAGCATGCTCAGCAGAGTGCTGCCTTCGCCCGCATCGGCTGCGCGCGCGTCCAGCGGAATGTTGCCCGCATCCTGCAGCTTCGCGATGACCTCGTCGGCGGACGCGGCCTCCATCTGGCCTTCGAGCGTTTCGCCGGCGGGGGTTACGGCTTTGTAGCGGAACAAGGGCATTGGCTGTCGGCGCGCAGGGTCGAGGATGAGAAAGGAGAAGGGATCAGCCTTCCTGGGTCACGCGCAGCACTTCTTCGATCGTGGTGACCCCCGCGAGCGACTTCACGAGGCCGTCCTCGTACATGGTGCGCATACCTTCGCTGCGCGCCTGCTGCTCGAGGTCGCCCATGCCCGCGTGCTGCATGACGAGGCGGCGCAGCGGATCGGACATGACCATGAATTCCATGATCGTGGTGCGACCGTAGTAGCCGCTCGGGTTGCTAGGGCTCGGCATCGGCTTGTACAGCTGCAGCGGGCCCGGCCCGCCGAGCTTGTCGAGATTGAACTCGCGCACGACCTCGGGCAGCGGCGTGTAGGCCTCCGCATGCGCCTTGTCGAGCCGGCGCACGAGACGCTGCGCCAGGATGCCGTTGACGGTCGAGGTCAGCAGATAGTCTTCGACGCCCATGTCGAGCAGACGCGTGATGCCGCCGGCCGCGTTGTTCGTATGCAGCGTCGACAGCACGAGATGGCCCGTGAGCGCCGACTGGATCGCGATGCGGCAGGTCTCCAGGTCGCGCATTTCCCCGATCATGATGATGTCCGGGTCCTGACGCACGATCGAGCGCAGCGCGTGGCTGAAATCCAGGCCGATCTGCGGCTTGGCCTGGATCTGGTTGATGCCTTCGATCTGGTATTCGACCGGGTCTTCGACCGTGATGATCTTGACGTCGGGCTGGTTGAGCTTGGACAGCGCCGTGTACAGAGTCGTCGTCTTGCCCGAGCCGGTCGGTCCGGTCACGAGCATGATGCCGTGCGGCAGTTCGAGCACCTTCATGAACTGCGGCAGGAATTCGTCGGTGAAGCCGAGCGTGTGGAAATCGAACACGACGCTCTCGCGATCGAGGATACGCATGACCACCGATTCGCCCCAGGAGGTCGGCACGGTCGACACGCGCAGATCGAGCTCCTTGCCCTGCACGCGCAGCATGATGCGGCCGTCCTGCGGCAGGCGACGTTCGGCGATGTTGAGCTTGGCCATGATCTTGACGCGCGAGATCACCGCCGCCGTCGACGCCGCCGGCGGCGACTCGACTTCGTGCAGCACGCCGTCGATGCGGTAGCGCACCTTGAGGCGGCTCTCGAAGGGTTCGATATGGATGTCCGACGCGCGCTGCTCGACCGCGCGCTGGACGATGAGATTGACGAGACGGATGACCGGCGCTTCGGACGCGAGGTCGCGCAGGTGTTCGATGTCGTCCTCGCCGCGCGTGGCGTCTTCGGACAAGGTCTCGACGATGGTGCCCATGGCCGAACGGCCCTGGCCGTAGTAACGCTCGATCAGATCGTCGATCTCCGAGCGCATGCCGATCTGCAAGGTCACCTTCTTCGACGTCGCGAGTTCCACCGCCCTCGCCGGATAGGGTTCGGCCGGATCGGCGACGAGCAGCCCGACCTCGGTCTCGCTCTCGCTGACCGGCACGACGTGGTGCTGCTTGAGGAAGCGCACCGACAGCGCGACGTTCGGCGGCGGCGATTCGGGAAAATCCTTGGCGCCGAGCAACGGCAGCTTGAGCAGTTCCGCCATCGACTCGGCCATGTCGCGTTCGGAAACGAGGCCGAGCCGCGTCAGCAGGTTGACGAGCGATTCGCTGTCGGATTCCTCGTGCACGCGGCGCGCGCGGGCGAGATCCGCCTCCTTGAGGCGGCCCTTCTTGACCAGGAACGCGCAGATTTGCTCGTCCAGGTTCGCGGCGACGGCGTCGAGAGCGGGCTCGACTTCCTGCAATTCGGCGGCAGACATGACTTCTTTCCTAGGAGGCGGCGTTTCGACCGGCGCTGCTGCCGCCGGGTTCCCCGAACGAGCGACCGGTCAACGTTTCGATGAACGGGCGGTTGAGCGCGAGCCAGAGCGCGGCCGGTACCACGGTCGGCAGGATCAGATAGCCGAACTGGTAGCAAAGGGCAATCACATTCACGTTGAGTCCGGCTGCCAGCACCGCCGCCGCGGCCTCGGGGCCAGAACCGAGCGCGAGCGACTTGAGCGCGTCGGCGGCAATGCCGAATGCCTGGGCGAGCCAGATCGCGAGACAGCCGATCGCGTACTGGCCCCAGCGCCGCTCTTCTTCCTGGGGCGTCGCAAGACAGAGTCCGAAGAACAGCGGCAGCGAATAGCCGTACAGCAGCGGGCGCACGGTGGCCTCGAGATAGCCGGTCGCCAGCTGGCCGTCGGGACCGCGCTCGCTGACCGCGATCCGCGTCAGCACCTCCATGGTCGGCATGCCGCCGTTGTCGAAACCCTGGCTCACGCTCGCAACGAGATCGGGCCAGAAATGGGTGAGCGCGAAGCCCGCGACCCAGACCGGAACCTTCACGGTCAGTCCCGATACCCACCACCAGAGCGCAAAGCAGGCCGGCAGCCAGGCCAGGGCCGCCAGCAGGAACCGCTTGAGCGGACTGAGCTTCATCCCACCCAGGCGCGCGCGTTGTGGAACATGCGCATCCACGGCGAGTCTTCGCCCC
>CAMLSI010000217.1 GCA_946482585.1 uncultured Lysobacteraceae bacterium | reverse complement strand
GCCGCCTTCGATCGCCTTGACGGTCACCGGCAGCAGGCCGTCCGCACGCGGCGGTCGCGGCCTCCGCCGCAGCGCGCGGGCGCGTCGCGTTCGCGCGATCGATGCCGCACTAGACCTGCCGGATTCGCTGCTATGATCGGTCCGTTCGGCGCGCGTCCGGTCGCGCCGCGTTCCCTGTAGCTCGGAGTGATCGCACGTGCTTGAGATCCTGATGGCCGGTGGCTGGGCGATGGTGCCCATCCTGATCTGTTCCGCGGTGGCGCTGGCCATCATCCTCGAACGGTTCTGGTCCCTGCGCCAGAAGACCGTCGCGCCGCCCGAACTCGGCGAACAAGTCCGCACCTGGGCGCGCACGCGCAAGCTCGATCCCTCGCACATCGATACCTTGAGTAAGAATTCGCCGCTCGGCGAGCTGCTGGCCGCGGCCCTGTCCGTGCGCAACCGCTCGCGCGAGATCATCAAGGAACGCATCGAAGACGCCGGCCGCCACGTCGTGCACCGGCTCGAGCGCTATCTCAACACGCTCGGCACGATCGCACTGATCTCGCCGCTGCTGGGCCTGCTCGGCACCGTCATCGGCCTGATCCGCATGTTCCTCGCGGTCATGGTGCACGGCATCGGCAATGCGCAGCAGATGGCCGGCGGCATCGGCGAAGCGCTGGTCTGTACCGCCACCGGCCTCGTCGTCGCGGTGCCGGCCTACATCTTCCATCGCTATTTCCGCTCGCGCGTGTCGGGCCTCGTCGTCGTCATGGAAAAGGAGGCCATTGCACTGCTCGACGAGCTCGCCGCGCAGCAGCAGCCCGATCCGAACTCGGCCGCGTCGAACGCCGCTGTCCGCGCCGTGCGCCCGGGTGCGACCGCATGAAGCTCGGCGCGTCGCGTCGCGATGACGACTTCGAGATCAACGTGATCCCGTTGATCGACGTCATGCTGACGCTGTTGATGTTCTTCGTGCTGACCGCCACGTTCGACCAGACCGCGCGCCTGCGCGTCTCGCTGCCGCAGGCCAGCGAGTCGGCCGAGGCCGAGCCCGAGATGGGCCTGACGATCCAGGTCGACAGCGACGGCCGCTATTTCATCGACAACAACGAAGTGCTGAATCCGAACGTCGATACGCTCAAGGAAGCGCTCGTGCAGATCGCCGGCGACGATCGCACGCGTCCGGTCATGATCCGCGCCGACGCGCAGACCGCGCACCAGGCCGTGGTCACGGTCATGGACGCGCTGGGCCAGGTCGGATTCTCGCGGCTGTCCATCGCGACGACACCGTCGAAGGAAGCGCCGAAAAAGTGAATGCGGCAGCGCCGGCCAGCGCCGCGGCGACGTATCGGCGCCTGCTCGCGTATTCCGCGCGCCACTGGCCGATCGCCGTGCTCGCGGTGCTCGGCATGACCGTCGATGCGGGCGCGACGGCCGGCTTCACCTGGCTCATCAAGCCGATGCTCGACGACCTGTTCGTGCAGCAGGACCAGAACACCATCTTCTGGATGCCGATCGCGATCGTCATCGTGTTCCTGATGCGCGGCATCGCGACCTGGCTTACCGACTACGGCGTCGCGCGCGTCGGCCGCGGCGTCGTGCACAGCCTGCGCGAACAGGTGTTCGGGCGCTACCTCGTGATGCCGGCCGGCTATTTCGATCGCGAAGCCTCGGGCCAGCTCATCGCACGCGTGACTTATACGGTCGAGCAGGTCGCGCAGGCGAGCACCGAGGCGGTCAAGGTCATGATCGTCGACAGCCTGACCGTGCTCGGCATGCTGTTCGTGATGCTCTGGTACGGCGCGCGGCTCACGCTCGCGCTGTTCGTGATGGCGCCGCTGATCGCGGCGCTCGTCTGGTTCGTCGGCCGGCGCTATCGCCGGATCAGCCATCGCATCCAGCACTCGGTCGGCTCGGTCACCGGCGTGGTCGAGGAAGTCGTCGGCGGCCAGCGCGAGGTCAAGGTCTATGGCGGCGGCGACTACGAGCAGCAGCGCTTTGCCGAGATCAACGAACACAATCGCCGGCTCAACCTCAAGGTGGCCTCGACCAACGCGCTGTCGACGGCGCTGGTGCAGATCATCGCCGCCTGCGCGCTGGCCGCCGTCGTGTTCTTCGCGACGCGGCCGAGCATGCTCGCGACGATGACCGCGGGCAGCTTCATGGCGACGATCACGGCGATGATCGCGATGCTGCCGTCGCTGAAGCGCCTGACGACCGTGCAGGCCATGATGCAGCGCGGCGTCGCCGCGGCGCAGGACCTGTTCGGCATCGTCGACACGCCGGGCGAAGTCGACGGCGGTACCCTGCGCATCGAGCGCAGCCGCGGCGAGATCGCACTCGAGCAGGTGTCGCTGCGCTATGCGGGAGCGCGCGCGAATGCGCTGCACGAGGTCGACCTGGTCTGTCCGGCCGGCAAGGTGACCGCGCTGGTCGGGCGTTCCGGCAGCGGCAAGACCACGCTGGCGAGTCTGATTCCGCGCTTCTACGAGCCCGACGCCGGACGCGTGCTGCTCGACGGGCGGCCGCTGCAGGAGTGGACCCTGGCCAGTCTTCGGAAGCAGATCGCGCTCGTGAGCCAGCACGTCGTGCTGTTCAACGATTCGATCGCGCGCAACATCGCCTACGGCGCGCTCGGCGGCGCGACGCGGGAACAGATCCGCGCGGCGGCCGCCGCGGCGAATGCGCTCGAGTTCATCGATCGCCTGCCCGACGGGCTCGACAGCCACGTCGGCGAAGGCGGCGCGCTGCTCTCGGGCGGACAGCGCCAGCGCATCGCGATCGCGCGCGCGATCCTCAAGAACGCGCCCATCCTGATTCTCGACGAAGCGACGAGCGCGCTCGACACTGAGTCCGAGCGGCTGATCCAGGACGCGCTGTCGCGGCTCATGCGCGAACGCACGACGCTCGTGATCGCGCATCGCCTCAGCACGATCGAGCACGCCGACCAGATCGTCGTGCTCGACCAGGGCCACATCGTGGAAACCGGCCGTCATGACGAACTGCTCGCGCGCGGCGGCCACTACGCGGCCTTGCACCGCATGCAGTTCCACGACGCGGCCGGCGCATGAGCGCCGCGGCGCGCCGCGAACGGGTCTGGTATCACGACGCCGAGGTTCCGGTGAGCTGGCGGCTGCTCGCACGGCTCTACGGCGGCGTGACCGCGCTGCGGCGGCGCGCCTACGCGCGCGGCTGGCTGCGTTCGTATTCGGTCGGCAAGCCGGTCGTCGTGGTGGGCAACATCAGTGTCGGCGGCACGGGCAAGACGCCGCTGACCATTGCGCTCGTGCGCGCGCTCGCGGCGCGCGGCCTGCGTGCCGGCATCGTCAGCCGCGGCTACGGCGGCAGTGTCGAGGGGCCGCTGCTGCTCGACGACGCGTCGACGCCGGACCAGGTCGGCGACGAACCCGTGCTGATGCGCGCGCTCAGCGGCGCGCCGGTCGTGGTCGGCCGTGATCGCGTCGCGGCAGCCGAAGCGCTGATCGCGGGCGCCGAGGTCGACGTCGTGCTCGCCGACGACGGCCTGCAGCACTACCGCCTGCGTCGCGATATCGAGATCTGCGTGATCGATGGCGCGCGCCGCTTCGGCAACCGTCGACTGCTGCCGGCGGGTCCGCTGCGCGAACCGCTGTCGCGGCTGGATCGGATCGATTTCCGCGTCTGCAACGGCGGCGTCGCGCGCGCCGACGAAGTGCAGCTGCACCTGCGCGAAGACGGCGTGCTGCGGCTGGTCGACGGCGAACGCGCGGAACTCGACGCGTTCGCGCACCGGCGCGTGCACGCGATCGCCGGCATCGGCAATCCGCGCCGCTTCTTCGACAGCCTGCGTGCCTGCCGCATCGAGGTGATCGAGCATGCTTTCGCCGATCACCATCGCTTCCGCGAAAGCGACCTCGCGTTCGGCGACGGACTGCCGGTGCTCATGACCGGAAAGGATGCCATCAAATGCCGCGCGTTCGCGCAACCGGACTGGTGGCAGGTCGGCGTGCAGGTGCAACTGCCGGAGCGCTTCCTCGATGCGCTCGCGGCGAGGATCCTGGCCACTTCGCACGATCGGTGAAGCGGTTGCGGTTCGCCGGCAAGCGGAGTCCGCCGCTCTCGAAATCCCGCGAATCGCCCGCATCTCGCACCGACGACGTTTCACCGGATGACATCGTGCTCGATTTCCGCTTCGACAATGCCTTCGTCCGCGAGCTGCCCGGCGATGCGGACACGACGATACGGTCGCGCCAGGTCCACGGCGCGCTGCATTCGCCGGTCTTGCCGACGCCGGTCGCGGCGCCGCGTCTGCTCGCGTATTCGCGCGAAGTCGCCGCGCTGCTCGATCTGGATCGATCCGACGTCGAATCGCCCGCGTTCGCCGAGGTGTTCGGCGGCAACCGCGTGTTGCCGGGCATGCAGCCGTATGCGGCGAACTACGGCGGGCACCAGTTCGGCCACTGGGCCGGGCAACTCGGCGACGGCCGCGCGTTGTCGCTCGGCGAGGTCGTCAATCGTGCCGGCCAGCGCTGGGAGCTGCAGCTCAAGGGGGCCGGGCCGACGCCGTATTCGCGCAGCGCCGACGGCCGCGCGGTGCTGCGGTCGTCGATACGCGAATTTCTCTGCAGCGAAGCCATGCATCACCTCGGCGTGCCGACGACGCGCGCGCTGAGTCTGGTCGCCACCGGAGAGACCGTCGTGCGCGACATGTTCTACGACGGCAACCCGCGTGACGAACCTGGCGCCGTCATCTGCCGCGTCGCGCCGTCCTTCATCCGCTTCGGCAATTTCGAACTGCCGACCTCGCGCGGCGACACGGCGCTGCTGAAACAGCTCGTCGACTTCACGATCCGCCGGGATTTCCCCGAGCTCGCGCAGGCGCACGCCCCCGGCAGCGAAGCGCTCCATGCCGCGTGGTTCGCCGAGGTCTGTGCGCGCACGGCCGTGCTCGTCGCGCACTGGATGCGCGTGGGCTTCGTCCACGGCGTCATGAATACCGACAACCTGTCGATCCTCGGTCTGACCATCGACTACGGCCCCTACGGCTGGATCGACGATTTCGATCCGGATTGGACGCCGAACACCACCGACCGCGAGCGCCGCCGCTACCGCTTCGGCCAGCAGGTGCAGGTGGCCTACTGGAATCTGGGTTGCCTCGCGGGCGCGATCGCGCCGCTGTTCTCGACGCAGGACGCGTTGCACGCGGGCTTGCAGCGTTATGTCGACACTTTCGTCGGCGCCGACCGGGCGAACATCGCGGCGAAGCTCGGCCTGCGCGAATGCGGCGACGACGACATCGGGCGCATGCAGTCGCTGTACGCGTTGCTGCAGGACGCCGAAGTCGACATGACCCTGTTCTTTCGCGGACTCGCCGACGTCGATGCGGGAGCGGGCGACATCGACCGCCTGCACCACGCGTTCTACGACGACGCCAAGTTCGCCACCGCACGCCCCGCGTTCGTCGCGTGGCTGCACGACTACGCGCAGCGGCTCGCCCAGGACGCGATGCCGTCCGATCAGCGTCGCGCGCGCATGAATTCCGCGAATCCGCGTTACGTGCTGCGCAACTATCTCGCGCAGCTCGCGATCGATCGTGCCGGGAACGGCGACCTGGGCGGCGTGCACGACCTGCTCGACGTGCTGCGCAAGCCCTACGACGATCAGCCCGGCCGCGACGCGTTCGCGCAGCGCCGACCCGACTGGGCGCGCTCGCGCGCCGGCTGCTCGATGTTGTCCTGCAGCTCGTAGCCGACCGGCGAGACGACCGCGGCTTGCGCAATCGGTGGCTGCGGGGTTCGCAGGTCCGGCAGAGTCGTAAATTGTAAACAACGGAGCAAATGATTCGTTGTCGCGTCGGCCCGATGTCTGCGATGGGCGCGGGCTCCGCGCACGACCGACAGGCATGACCGTCGTCGCACGATCGGCCGTCGTGGAGAGGGCGACGCTGCCGTCCGCCGCACTCGCCGGCGACCTGCGGGAGCGTATGCCGGCAATGGGCCGGTCACGCGTTGCGCGTCTGCGGTCACTTTGCCGTTTCCCTATTGCCGTTCGATGACGGCCGACACCGTCATGCAGTCGAGCCTCGCGCTGCAATATTTCCGTAACGAGCCCGACATACCCTGCGCGCCTCACCAACGCTCACGGGTTCTTAACCATGAAACTGCGTACCCAGCGCCTTCTCGCGCTCGCCGTCGCCACGGCGCTTGCCGGCACCGCACACGCCGAGATCGCGATCGACGTCATCAACGGCAGCGAGGTCAGTCTCGAGGGTCTGATGCAGGCCGACGGCAACTGGTTCCACAACGACGTCGCCGATCTCAACGCCGCATCGCCCGTGGGCAACGACGGCAAGGACAGCGAATTCGACATGCGCCGCGCCGAGGTCATCCTGAAGGGCAAGGGCGGCCGCTTCGACTGGACCATGGGCTACGACGGCAAGGCCAACAAGTGGCTCGACGCGAACATCAAATGGAAGCTCGGTACGAACTATCTGATGGCCGGCCAGTACAAGCAGCCGAACAGCCTCGAAGAGCTGACCAGCACGCGCCACAACGATTTCATCGCCAAGGCGATGGTGACCAACCTGTTCGGCGTCGCGCGCCGCGTCGGCATCGCCTACGGCGACGACCAGCCGAACTTCGGCTATCAGGTCAGCTATTTCGGCCGTGAAATGACGCGCAACCTCAACCAGGGCCAGGGCTTCGGCGGCCGCGTGTATTTCGCGCCGATGGCCGAAACCGGCAACATCCTGCACTTCGGCATCTCTGCGGTCGACTACGACACCGACGCCGACACCGCGCGTCTGCGCGTGCGTCCCGACGCCGATCAGGCGACGGTGCGTCTCGTCGACACTGGCAACATCCTGAATGCCGATCGCCAGCGCACCTACGGCCTCGAAGGGCTGTGGGTCGGCGGCCCGATCAAGGTGCAGGGCGAATACATGCGCTCGCGCGTGTCGCGCACCGAGGCGACGTCGCAGCCGGACTGGACTGGCGACAGCTGGTACCTCTACGGCGTGTGGAATCTGACCGGCGAAACCTGGGGTTACAAGGCGGGTCTGCCGACGACGACCCTGCCGGACGATCCGGCGACGGGCATGTGGCAGGTCGGCCTGCGCTATGACAACACCGAACTCAACGACGGCAACATCCGCGGCGGCGAAGAGCGCAATCTCACGCTGGGCGTGAACTGGTACTGGCGTTCGAACTTCAAGTTCATGCTGAACTACGTCAAGGTCGACAGCAGCAAGTACGTGAGCGCGCTGCGCCGCGAGCTCGACGACAATCCGAACATTCTCGAAGCGCGCGCCCAGTTCTACTGGTAAGCCTTCTCCGGAGTGACGCAGACGACGCCGCGGGGCAGGGATGCTTCGCGGCGTTTCCTTTTGCGGCGCCGTCGCGGCAGCGGCGCGGCCGTATCGCGATCGCGGCGTCGCATCGACTTCGGCCCACCACCGGCCGGACTCGCGTCGATCGCGGCTTTCCGCGCGGGCTATGCCGCTGTCCGTCGCTCGCGGCGGCGGCATCGATCCATGCCGATTTCGCTGCGGATCGCGCTGAGGCATCATCGGCCGATGCGCGTTTGCCTTTCCATGATCGTCAAGAACGAATCGGCCGTGATCGAACGCTGCCTGCGCTCGGTGCTGCCGCACATCGACTGCTGGGCCATCAGCGATACCGGGTCGAGCGACGGCACGCAGGACATCGTCCGCCGCGTACTGCGCGACAAGCCCGGCGAACTGATCGAGCGTCCCTGGGTCGACTTCGCCCACAATCGCAACGAAGCACTGGCGCTCGCGCGGCGGCACGGCGAACTCGCGCTCGTGATCGACGCCGACGAGATTCTGCAGGTCGCCGCCGACGCATCGCGTCCTGATCCGGCGGAACCGGGTCACCTGTTCGAATACCTGTTCGGCATCACGCGCTACTGGCGCGTCTGCGTCGTGCGCCTGGATCTCGACTGGCGCTGGGAGGGCGCGCTGCACGAAGTGCTCGTGTCGAGCCACGCCGATCGCGTGACCCGGCTGCCGGGCTGGCAGGTCGCCACGTTCGCCGACGGCGCGCGCAGCCAGCAGCCGGCGAGCGTCAAATACGGCCGCGACGCCGAGATCCTGCGCCAGGCGCTGGAGCGCGAGCCGAACCATGCGCGCAATGCGTTCTACTACGCGCAGAGCCTGCGCGACGCGGGGCGTTCCGACGAATCGATTCGCGCCTACCGTCGCCGCGTCGAACTCGGCGGCTGGGACGAAGAGGTCTACTACGCGAAGCTACAGATCGCCGTGCTGCTCGAGCGCGGCGGCGCAGCATACGCCGAGGTCGTCGCGGCGTACCTCGACGCCTGCGACTTCCGTCCTTCGCGCAGCGAAGCACCGTGCGAACTCGCGCGCTATCTGCGGTTGAACCAGCGGTATCGCATGGCTACGGTATTCGCCCGCATCGCCCTCGATCTGCCGCCTTCCGGCGACATGCTGTTCGTCGACAGCGCCGTGCCTGCATGGCGCGCGAAAGACGAACTCGCCGTGTCGAGCTGGTACTGCGGCGACGGCGCGGCGAGCGCGCAACTCTGCGAGGAACTGCTGTCCGACGGCGAGCTGCCCGAGAGCGAGCTCGAACGCGTCGAGACGAATCTGCGCTTTGCGGAAACGCTGCGCGCGAAACAGCAGGGCGGGTGAGGCGGCGTTCCCG
>CAMLSI010000216.1 GCA_946482585.1 uncultured Lysobacteraceae bacterium | reverse complement strand
ATGCGCGGCAACCGGCCCAAGGCGGTGAACATCACGACGGCGCCGTATCCCGCGTTTCCGACCGACATGCAGGCGCAGTTCACCGCGTTGAATTGCGTCGCCGAAGGCGTCGGCATCATTACCGAGACGGTATTCGAGAATCGCTTCATGCATGCGCACGAGTTGCAGCGACTCGGGGCCGACATTCGCCTCGAGGGCAACACGGCCATCATCAAGGGCGTCAGCAAGATGACCGGCGCGCCGATCATGGCGACCGACCTGCGCGCATCGGCCTGTCTCGTGCTGGCGGGGCTCGTGGCCGAAGGCGACACGACGGTCGATCGCGTCTACCACATCGATCGCGGCTACGAATGCATCGAGGAAAAGCTCGGTGCGCTGGGCGCGCGCATTCGTCGTCTGCCTTCCTGAGCCGCTGACCAGCCGCCGTGTTCTGTCGCGGCGCAGAGCGGCGGCGTCGCGCGGCGCAATACGAACGTGCCGCGGCTACGGCGGACGGCGCTTCTGACCGCCGTTCGCCGCCGAGGTGCTTGAGGTCGCCATGTGGTTGAGGCCTCTCGCGCTCAGCGAATCGCTCTGAGCTCCATCACGATGCTGTTGCCGTCTTTCTGCGCCTGCTCCACCTGCAGCGGCGCGAGCAGCGACGCGGCATACCAGGAGCTGCCCTTGCCGGGCTTGTCGGTGCGCTCGTAGCGGGTGGCAGGGAACTGCCCTGCCGGCGTGCTCAGCGTCTTGTTCTCGCGGCGTTCGAAGCGCTGTTGCTCGACGGCTTCCTTGCTTGCGACGGCGAAATTCAGAGGGGGCGCGATCTTCTGCTGGCGCGCCAGCGCGAGCACGACGAGGTGGCGGTCGACCGTGCCGGGCTGCAGCGCGTAGCGGAACAGTTCGTCCTTGTCCGTGACGCGGGCTTCCCCGGCGGTCCAGTCGAATTCGATGCGACGCTGTTTCGACTTCAACGTCGCATCCTGCTTGTAGCGATAGTCGATGCTCTGCAGGGTCTTGCCATCCACATCGGCGAAGCGCGATTCCTCGCGAACGTCCAGGCCGAGCAGTTTCGCCATGCCGGCCGTTCCGCGCGTTTCCGTCACGAGTGTCCATTCGTTCGCGCCGGCCTGATTCAACGTCATCGTGGCTTCGCCGATGACCTTGCCGCCACGCTTGACGTCGTAGGTGGCTACGAAAGGTTTGAGCGGCTGGACCTGCGGCGATGAGCTGTCGTTCGGGCCGAGCTCGACGGCCGAGGCGAGCAGAGGAAGGGCGCAGAAGGCGAGCAGGGCGCGGAAACGCATGGCGTAGGCTCCGGAAATGGACGGCGCAGTGTCGGCGTGCGGGGCTGAACGCGTCCCTGCTCAGACGCGCAGCGTTTCCGACAGCGGCGCATCGTCGAAGTGCACGACGTTGCCGCGCAGTTGCGCGCGGCCCTCGGCGATCCACTGGACGCAGCGGCACAGCAGCGCATGTTCGCGCGGCAGCAGGCGGGCCGCGAGCGATTCCGGGTCGTCGCCGGCCTCGATCGCGATTTCGCTGCAGGCGAGCACGGGGCCGCCGTCGAGTTCGTCGGTGACGAAGTGCACGCTGGCGCCGTGCAGCGCGTCGCCGGCCGCCAGCGCACGCCGGTGCGTATGCAGACCGGGATATTTCGGCAGCAGCGACGGATGGATATTGATGATGCGGCCCGTCCACGGTGCAAGCGCGGCCGCGTCGAGGACGCGCATGAAGCCGGCGAGCACGATGAGGTCGGGCGCGTAGGCCGCGATGCGCCGGAACAGTTCGGCGTCGTAGCGAGCCCGGTCCGGCGTGCCGGCCGGATCGAGCGCAAGCGTGGGGATGCCGGCCGCTTCGGCGCGACGCAACCCTTCGGCGGCGACCTTGTTGCTCGCGACGACGACGATTTCGATCGGCAACAGGCCCTCGCGCTGCGCGGTGATCAGCGCCTGCAGGTTGGAGCCGCGGCCCGAAACGAGCACCGCGACGCGCAGCGGTGCGGGCATCAGCGGATCAGCACGCGGTCGTCGCCGGGCGAGGCGATGATCTCGCCGATCTGCCACGCGCGCAGATCGAGCGCCTGCAGAGCGGCCAGCGTCGACGCGACCGCATCATGCGCGACGATCACCGTATAGCCGATGCCGCAATTGAACGTGCGCCACATTTCTTCGCGTGCGACATTGCCCTCGCGCTGCAGCCAGTCGAACAGCGGCGGCAACGTCCATGCGCTGCTGTCGAGCGAAATGCCGAGCGCATCGGGCACAACGCGGATGATGTTTTCCTTGAGACCGCCGCCGGTGATGTGGGCCATGCCCTTGATCGGCTGTTCGGCGAGCAGTTGCAGCACGGGTTTGACGTAGATCGTGGTCGGCGCCATCAGTGCGTCGGCCAGCGAGACGCCGCCGACGTCGAGATCGAACGGGCTGCCGGCGCGCGCAACGATGCGGCGGATCAGCGAATAGCCGTTGGAGTGCGCGCCGCTCGAGGCGATGCCGATGATCGCGTCGCCGGCCTGGAGGCGGCTGCCGTCGATGAGGCGGGACTTCTCGACCGCCCCGACGCAGAAGCCGGCGAGGTCGTACTCGCCGGGACCGTACATGTCCGGCATTTCCGCGGTTTCGCCGCCGATCAGCGCGCAACCCGCGAGTTCGCAGCCTTTCGCGATGCCGCCGACGACGGCGACGGTCGTGTCCACGTCGAGTTTGCCGGTCGCGAAATAATCGAGGAAGAACAGCGATTCGGCGCCCTGCACGAGCACGTCGTTGACGCACATGCCGACGAGGTCGATGCCGATGGTGTCGTGGCGATTCAGCGTCTGTGCGAGCTTGAGCTTGGTGCCGACGCCGTCGGTGCCGGAGACGAGAACCGGTTCCTTGTAGCGTCCGGCCAGCTCGAACAGTGCGCCAAAGCCGCCGAGCCCGGCCATGACTTCCTTGCGGAACGTGCGCGCGACCAGCGGTTTGATGCGTTCGACGACCTCGTTGCCGGCATCGATGTCGACCCCGGCGTCGCGGTAGGTCAGGGCGGTCTTGGGATCGGACATGGGCGTGCCGGGTGGAAAAAAGGGGCGCAATCATACCAGCCGCGACCGGCGCACGCCGGAGCGGCCACATGGACGCCGCGGCGGGCTTTGGGCAGACTTGGCCCGAATCCGACCGCCGACCAGGGAATGTCCGTGCGTTACGCCCGCTTGTTCGCTTTGTTGTTTACCGTTGCGAGCCTGTCGTCATTTGGCGGCACGGTCCGGGCGCAGTCTGCCTCGGCCAACCTCTATGCCGGCGAAGTGCCGGTGTCCGATCAGTCCGACGAACAGCGCGCGATCGCGCTGAGGAGCGCGTTGGCCCAGGTCGTCGTCAAGCTGACCGGTGACCGCGATGTGGTCAACGGCGAGGCTGTCGCGAAACTCGTCGAATCGGCCGAACGCTACGTGCAGCAGTACACCTACCGGCAGGACGTCGCGAATGTCGACGGCCAGCCCGTGCTGCGCCTGAGCCTCGTCGCGAGTTTCGATCGCGCTGCGCTGGACCGCGTGCTGCGCGATCGCGGCCTGCGCGTCTGGACGCCGGCTGCGCGTGCGCCGGTCGTCACCTGGCTCGCGGTCGACGACGGCAACGGCCCGCGTCTGCTCGACGGCGCCGATCCGGCCGGTCGCGCGATGCAGCAGATCGCCGAGCAGCGCGGCATCACGCTGGTCTGGCCGCGCATCGATACACCGGACGAGGCGCAGACGACGGCGCAGATCGTCTGGGAAGGCGATGTCATGACTCTGAGCGCCGATGCGGCGCGCTATCAGACCGACACGGTGCTGATCGGTCAGCTGCGCCGTATCGGCGACGCCTGGTCCGCGCGCTGGACGCTCGCGCTCGGCGGGCAGGCCCAGCCGGTCTGGGAAACGCGCGATGCCGATCTCGCGGCCGCACTGTCCGGCGGTGCCGAAGGCGCGGTCGATCGCACGCGCGGTCGCTCGTCCGCGGCAGCGGAGGAGCGTCGCATCACCACGGCGAAAATCTGGATCAGCGGCCTGCAGTCGGCACAGGACTACGCCCGGCTGTTCGAGACGCTCGGCGGCAATGATCTCGTGCGCGATTTCCAGCCGGATCAGGCGCGCGGCGACGGGCTGCTGGTCAAGCTGACCCTGAACCTGGCGCTCGATCGCTGGCTGGCGTACCTGCCGCCCGACGGCGTCCTGCGCGTCGTCACTACCGCACCGCCGATCGACGGCGTGGAGGCGACGCTGGCGCTGAATCCCTGACGCATGCGCCATATCCCCAATCTGCTGACGCTGCTGCGCATGCTGCTGACGGTGCCGCTGGCGTGGCTGTTGCGCGACGGGCGTTTCGACACGGCGCTGATCGTGGCGCTCGTCGCCGGATTCACCGATGCGCTCGACGGTTTTCTCGCGAAACGGTTTTCGTGGCAGAGCCGGCTCGGCGGATTGATCGATCCGGTTGCCGACAAGCTGCTGCTCGTCGCCTGCTTCGTCGGACTCGCGCAGGTCGGCGCGTTGCCGTGGTGGCTCGCGGCGGTCGTGATCGGGCGCGACGCCGTCATCGTGTCGGGCGCTGTCGCCTATCACAACCTGGTCGGCCCGCTGAATGCCGCACCGAGCGCGCTCAGCAAACTGACGACGGTGCTGCAGATCGTGCTCGTGCTCGCAACGCTGCTGCATCTGTCGCGTTTCGCGGAATGGCCGACGTGGTTCAACCTCACATTGTTGTCGGCGGTCACGCTCGCGACGCTGGGCAGCGGTATCGATTACGTGGTGCGCTGGTCGATCAAGGCCTGGCGCGAAATGCATCCTCAACGGAGTGGTCCGCAATGACGACGACCGAACGCTGGCAATGGCTGGTGCTGATCCTGGTCGGCGGCGGCTTGATCTATCTGCTCGCACCGGCGCTGACGCCGTTCGCGGTCGCGGCATTGTTCGCCTATCTCTGGGACCCGGTCGTCGACCGGCTCGAACGGATGGGACTGTCGCGCAGTTTCGCGGTCTGTCTCGTGTTCCTGCTGATCGGCCTCGCGGTCGTCGCACTCGTGTTGCTGGTGATTCCGTTCACCGAACGCCAGATCGCGAAATTCCTCGATCAGTTGCCGCGCTGGCTGGCCTGGATACAGGCCGAGGCTCAGCCGCAGCTCGAACAGCGCTTCGGCGTGACGCTCGATTTCGCCGATCCGAACAAATTGATCGAAATGCTGAAGGGACATTGGCGCGAAGCCGGCGGCATCGCGACGCGCCTGCTCGCGAAAGTGTCGGCGTCGGGCCTGACCGTGCTCGGCTGGATCGCGCAGCTCGTGCTGATTCCGGTCGTCACGTTCTATCTGCTGCGCGACTGGGACCTGCTCGTCGCGCGTGTCAACGAGCTGCTGCCGCGCCAGATCGAGCCGACGATCAGCCGGCTCGCGCGCGAGTCCGACGAAGTGCTGGGCGCGTTCCTGCGCGGCCAGCTCAGCGTGATGCTGTCGCTCGGCACCTTGTACGCAGTCGGCCTCTGGCTCGTCGGTATCGATGTCGGCCCGCTGATCGGCATGGTCGCGGGGCTTATCAGCTTCGTGCCGTATCTCGGCGCGATCGTCGGCCTGGGCATGGCGCTGATCGCGGCGGTCGTCCAATACCAGGACTGGACGCACGTCTTCATGGTGCTTGCCGTGTTCGGCGTCGGCCAGACGATCGAGGGCTACGTGCTCGTGCCCAAGCTGGTCGGCGACAAGATCGGCCTGCATCCGGTCGCGGTCATTTTCGCGGTGCTCGCCGGCGGTGAATTGTTCGGCTTCCTCGGCGTGCTGCTCGCGCTGCCGGCGGCGGCCGTCGCAATGGTGCTGCTGCGCTATCTGCACGAAAAGTACACCGCGAGCCAGCTGTACCAACCGGCCGAAGCCGTGCCCGAAGTCTCGCCGGTCGTCGTGATGTCGCACGGCAGCGTCGTCGCCGCGAGCGAGCTCGCCCCGGCGGTAGCGGTCGCATCGACGGCCGTCGCGCCGCCGGACGACGGCAAACCCTCGGCGAGCTGACGTGCAGCAATTGCCTTTGGGTTGGCGCTGGCCCGCGCAACAGCGTTTCGAAACGTTTTTCACCGGCGTCAATGCGGCGACCGTCGATCTGCTGCAGCGGGTCGCGGCCGGTACGGAGTCGGCCTGGATCTATCTGCACGGTCCTGAGGGCAGCGGTCGCACGCATCTGCTGATGGCCGCATGCCAGGCGGCCAGTGCCGCAGGATACAGCGCGCAATACCTGCCGCTCGCGGCGCTGGCCGGCGCGCAGGACGGCGCGATCCGCGGCTTCGGCGGCAGCGATCTGCTCGTGCTCGACGATGTCGATGCGATCGCCGGCATCGGTGCGGCCGAGCACGCGCTGTTCGATCTCTACAACCGCTGCCGCGCGGAGGGCAGTTGCCTCGTGTTCGTCGCGGCGGCGCCGCCGGCGCAGATCGGCATCGTGCTGCCCGATCTCGTGTCGCGCCTGTCCAGCTGTACGCAGGCCGCGCTGCGCCCGCTCGACGATACGCAGCGCCGCGAAGTACTGCGCGAGCGCGCCGAGACCCGCGGCATCGCGCTCGACGAAGCCGTGCTCGATTTTCTATTCACGCACTATGCGCGCGACCTCGGCAGCCTCGGTGCGTTGCTCGACCAGGTCGATCATGCGTCGCTCGCTGCCAAGCGGCGCGTGACCGTGCCGTTCCTGCGTCAGCTGTTGCGCGAACAGAAGGCGGGAGCGGGCGGCGAAGACTGACGATCGCGACGGCTTCCGTGCCGAGGAGCATCCCTGCCTGATGCGATCGTTGTCCTTACACCCGCTCCCGCCTGACCGGCCCGCGGCGACGCGTGCCGCCGCGGTTGCGCAGAGGCGCGTGCTCAGCCGCCCGAGTGATCGTTGCTGGCGGGCTTGGCCTTGACGCTGCCGCCTTCGACGAGGATGTATTCGCGATTGGCCGCGACGGTCTTCTCGCCGATCCCCTTGACCTTGACCAGATCGTCGATGCTCTTGAATGCGCCGTTTTTCTCGCGATAGGCGACGATGGCCTCCGCCTTGCTCTGGCCGACGCCCTTGAGATTCGCGGCGATCGTGCCGGCATCGGCGGTGTTGACGTTGACCGGCTGTGCAGCGAACGCCGGGAAGCAGAACGCCAGCGCGAGGGCGAGGGACTTGATGAAGTGATTCATGGGAATGCTCCTGTTCAAGGTTGGGTTTGGGTCGTGCCGTGCTGGCCTCGACAGGTGACACGATAGGCAGGCGTCGCTTTCGCTTCGTCGGAGCATTGCCGCGCAAATCCCTGCGCGGATGCCGCTCTCCATGCTCGGAAAAATCGCAATTCAGCCTAGTCCTTGCGGAAAGCCCAGGCCGGACAACTCGTTAGCCGGCGGTTGCCGGGGTAACATGCGCGCCTTGCCGCATTTTCCCCAGGAAACCTGATGAACACCGAACAGTTGCGCGCCTTCGTTTCGGCCAAGTGGGATGAGGAAATCGTTCCCCGTCTCGTCGACTACATCCGCATTCCGAACAAGTCGCCGATGTTCGACGCTGACTGGGCGGCGCACGGGTTCATGGATCAGGCGGTCGATCTGCTCGCGGGCTGGGCGCGCGCGCAGCCGATCGCCGGCATGCAGGTCGAGGTCGTTCGTCTGCAGGGCCGCACGCCGTTGATCTTCATCGACATTCCCGGCAGCAACGACGATTGCGTCGTGCTCTACGGCCATCTCGACAAGCAGCCCGAGATGACCGGCTGGGCCGACGATCTCGGACCGTGGAAGCCGGTCATCAAGGACGACAAGCTCTACGGACGCGGCGGTGCCGACGATGGCTACGCGATCTTCGGTTCGCTGGCGGCGATCCTCGCGCTGCAGGAGCAGGGCATTCCGCATGCGCGCTGCGTGGTCATGATCGAAGCCTGCGAAGAGTCCGGCAGCTACGATCTGCCGTACTACGTCGATCATCTCGCCGAACGCATCGGCAAACCTTCGCTCGTGGTCTGCCTCGACTCGGGCTGCGGCAACTACGACCAGCTCTGGCTCACGACGAGCCTGCGCGGACTCACCGGCGGCAATCTGACCGTCAAAGTGCTCGAGGAAGGCGTGCATTCGGGCGACGCGTCCGGCGTCGTCGCATCGAGTTTCCGCGTGCTGCGCCAATTGCTCGATCGTCTCGAGGACGAAACCACGGGCAAGATCCGTGCGCAGGAGCTGTTCGTCGATATCCCGGCGCAGCGCATCGAACAGGCGCAACGTTCCGCACAGGTGCTCGGCGATGCGGTGTATTCCAAATTTCCGTTCGTGCACGGTATGCGGCCGATGGACGAAGACCTGGCCGAGCTCGTGCTCAACCGCACGTGGCGCCCGGCATTGTCCGTGACCGGCGTGGCTGGCCTGCCGTCGCTCGAATCCGCCGGCAACGTGTTGCGCCCGTTCACCGCCGTCAAGCTGAGCCTGCGCCTGCCGCCCACGCGCGATGGCGCGAGCGCCGGCGAGTTCCTGAAATCCCTGCTCGAGCGCGATCCGCCCTACGGTTGCGAAGTCACGTTCGATCTCGAAAAAGCCTCGACCGGCTGGAACGCACCGCAATTGTCGGAATGGCTCGAAAAATCGGTGGCCGACGCGTCGACGGCGTTCTTCGGTCCTGCGCCGGCCTACATGGGCGAAGGCGGCACGATCCCCTTCATGGGCATGCTCGGCGAGAAGTTCCCGGGCGCGCAGTTCATGATCACCGGCG
>CAMLSI010000215.1 GCA_946482585.1 uncultured Lysobacteraceae bacterium | reverse complement strand
CGACGATGGCGATCGAGGAATACCAGCGCGACCTGCTCGAGGAACAGCTCGCAGGCGGCGCGAGCATGCTCGTCGCCGGCATGGGGCTGTACAACAGTCCGCTCGACGCGCAGCTCGTCGACCCGTTCAACCGCAACATTCTCGGCAATTCGGGCGGCGAGATCATGAAGTGGCGCGGCCGCTTCGGCGAAGGCGGCTTCCAGGCGAAGGCGACGAGCGGATTCGGCGGCTTCTTCAACGAAGACCTCAATGCGCGCAACTGGACCAACATCGGCAACAACCGCGTGTATACGCCCGCACAGGAGGCGTATCCCGGGTTCGACTTCGAGCGCAAGCCGTGGCCCGCGAAAATCCTCGGCGCCGCGCGCGTCTCGGTGAAGACGAGTCTGCAGGCGACGCCGGCCGGCCGGTACTCGTACTACCGGCAGGGCCTCGCCGACATGCTCGACGTGTCGGGCAAGGCCGGCATGCGCAACTACATCGCGAATCAGCCGCAGTACACGGGCCAGCCGACGACCGGCGCGCAGTACGGCACGAACCGCAGCACGGTACTCGCCGACGCGTACATGGCGGTCAACAGCGAGGACGTCGCGAATTTCCGCGCGATCCTGTCGAACCCGTCGCAGCCGGAAACGCTCGGCGGCACCACGGCCGTGTGGGACGACACCGGCCGTACCCCGGGACAGCCGCCGCGGCAGGGCTATCGCCCGATTTTCGCCGGGGAGATGCGCGAGCATCCGGTGCGCATCGGAACGAATGTCTACGACTCCCCGAACGCGCTCGACGCAGCGCTGTCGAGCGGCGCTATCACCGCCGACGAGCACGCCAACGCGCAGCGCCAGGTCGGCCGGCGCATCGCGAACCGGCTCGTCGGCGCCGGCATCACCGGTCCGGAGGTCAGCAACCTGCGCACGGCCCGCCTGAATTTCGGCGCGCTGACCGACGTGCAGATGGCGCCGATCGTCACGGACGAATGGATACGCACGCAGCGCCTCGGCGGCGGCGTGACCGGCAACGCGAAGGCCGTCGCCGGCGCGTCCGCGCAGGGCGCCGCGGCCGGCAGCGTCATCGCCGTGATGACCACGCTCGGCGTCATGATCATCGACGAGAAAGAACATCCGGACTGGGCGTCGGAACTCGCAACGACCGGCGGCATGGGCGCGCTCGGCGGCGGCTTCGGCGCCGGCGCGGAACAGCTGACGGTCAGCCTCGCCACGCAGCGCAGCCTGTCGATCGCGGCATCCGGCGGCACGTCGCGGCTGATGCCGTTTCTCAGCGGCACCGGCGGCAAGTTCATCGGCGGCGGCGCGGGCTCTCTCGCGACGGAGCTGATCAGCATGGGTTTCCTCGAAGACCGCGAGCATTCGGGGCTCGAAGTCGGCGTGCGCTCGACGCGCGCGTTCGTGCTCGGCGGCGCGAGCACCGTCGTCGGCATCAAGGCCGGCGCGGCGATCGGCACCGCGGTCGCGCCGGGCGTCGGCACGGCCGCCGGCGCCGTCATCGGCTTCCTCGTCGGCGTCGGTATCGGCGCGTTCACCTACTACGCCAGCGACAAACTCGTACCGGGCGGCCGCGAGGACTTCGACGCGATCGAAGAAGGCTGCCGGACGCTGCCGACCGTCGACCGCTGGCGCGCGGCGAGCAGCTACAACGCCTATGGCGGACACTGTTTCGAAGCCTCGACGTCGGTGACGCTCGCCGACGGCACGCGCCGGCGCATAGCGGATGTCGCGATCGGCGATATCGTGCTGAGCTACGACGAAGCGGCGAACCGGCTCGTGCACGCGGCCGTGACCGGCGTGCACGAAGGCGCGCCGGATCTGATGCTCGCGCTGACGCTCGACGACGGCACGCGCATCGACGTCACGCCGGCGCACAAGCTGTACGCCGGCGACGGCTGGCGCGCCGCAGGCGATCTCGACGTCGGCGACGCGCTGTGGTGCGCCGCGCCGGACGGTGCCGCACTGATGCGGCGCCGCGTCGCCGCCGTCGCGCGTACGCTGCCGCGCGGCACCGTCTACGACCTGTCGGTCGAAAACATCCACACCTACTTTGCCGGCGACGTGCTCGCGCACAACAAGCAGTAGCCGATGGAATCCTCGCGCGCGCGCAAGAACGCCTCTCATGCCGCGGCCCAGACCGACACGGCAGCGGCACTCGCACCCGCCGGACGCGACCACCCGCCGCTGCCGCGCAACCTCGCCGTGCAGCAATTCCTGCACAACGGCATCGTGCGTCCGGCGCTGCGCGTCGGCGCGCACGACGACCCGGCCGAAGCCGAAGCCGACCGCATCGCCGCGCGGATGCTGTCGGCGGCGCCGTGCGCGTGCGGCGGCGGCGCAACGTGCAGCGAATGCCGGACACGCGAGCCGGTGTCGGGCGTGCTGCGCAAGCCGCGTTCGCGCCGCCCGGCGCCGGCACTCGCCGCACTGTCGCTCGGCGCATCGACGCCGCTGCCGGCTGCGGCGAGCGCGCGGTTCGGCGCACCGCTCGGCGTCGACCTGTCCGGCGTGCGCGTGCACACCGGCAGCGACGCCGCGGCGAGCGCCGACGCGATCGACGCGCGCGCGTTCACGACCGGCGAACACATCGCGTTCGCGAGCGGCGAATACCGGCCCGACACGGCCGACGGACAACGCCTGCTCGCGCACGAACTCGCGCACGTCGCGCAGGGCGGCGAGACTGTGCGGCGCGAGCCGAACGGCAACGACATCGATGTCGGCGCAATGTGCCGCGTCGACGATGCGAAGACGACAGACCCTGCGAACTCGCTCTTCGGGCCGGCCGCGATGAGCTACCTGCCGGCGAAGGCGCGCGGCTCGCTCGCCGAGCGCGTCGCGGCGTTCAAGTCGCTCGTGCTCACGGCGGCGGTCGTGCGGTTGACGGACAACCAGCAGAACCTCGCGCGCTGGGAATATCTCGTCGAGAAGGCGATACCGGACAACGTGCTCGCAGCGATGGGCCTGCACCAGAGCGGCGGCGCGCGGCCGTTTCTCGAACAGCAGGACATTGCCGATCCCGGCGTGCGCGAGCTGCGCCTGCAACAGGCTGCCGGCCGGTGCCGCGGCGGGAGCGGCTGTCACGCCGAGCGCGAGCTGTCGGCGTCGCGCGACGAGCGCCGGCGCGTGGGCGATCCGGAAAGCTGGCTGAGTCCGAACGAACGTCGCTGGGGGCTCACGGCGGACTGGAAGACTGCGTTCGACCAGCTCCCCTCGCCGCTCGGCCCGACCGCGCTCGCGAATGAACGGCTCGTCGGCGAGTGGATCGACTCGGCACAGACCGATCCACGGTCGCATCCGGTCGCGTCGTTCGACCGGAAGCTGCCCTACGGCGCCGGTGTCCGCACCGGCGGACCCGGCTATCGACCGGCACCGGGATCGCTCGAAGCGAAATTCAACGTGCTGCCCTCGCGGCCGGCGGAACTCTTCGCGCTGATCGAGAAGGTCCAGCCCGTATTCGACATTCTCGGACCGGCCGGCTATCGCGTGCTCGACAGCACCGTGCTTCAGCTCCTCGCGGACGGCGACATGAATCGCGTGCGTGCCGATACGATCGCGACGATCCGCAAACGCATCGCCGACTATCAGGAGCTGATCGGCAACATCCGCAGCGGCGAGGCCGAGTATTACCTGTTCCGTCCGATCGTCGACGACCTGCTGCCGACGGCCGACGACGAAGTGCGCGCCGTGATCCTCGCGGAACGCAAGGCCCGCGAGCGGGAGGAACTGTTCTGGAAGATCTTCGGGATCGCAGTGCTCATCGCCGCGATCGCCGCGCCGTTCGTCGCCCTCGCCGCACCGGCGCTCGTCGGTCTCGTCGGCGCCGAAGCGGCCGCGACGATCGGTGCCGGCGCGTCGCTCGCGCTCGGCACGGCAGAGGTCACACTCGCCGTGCACGGTGTCGTGTCGGCGCCCGGCATGTGGCGCGAAGGTACGAACGCCGCGCTGTCCACCGGCGCCAACAACGTGACGACGCGCGAAATGCAGGACAGTGCGGCGGGCCTCAAGCTCAACGCATTCCTCGGCGTCGTGCTCGCGCCGTTCGGCGCCATCGGCGGCCTCGCGCGCATGAACCGAGGGCTCGCCGGACTCGAAGCGCTCGGCGTCGGCGCGCGTGCGGCCGGGGAACTCGAAGCGCTGCCGAGCGTGCGTGCGCTCGGCAGCGGCGCCGGCGGCGGCGCGGTCGAACGCGGCGGCTTCCTGCTATCGACGGCATCGGACGGCGCGATCGTCGCGACCGTGGCCGGCCAGCCGCAGTACACGATCATCCTGCGCAACGGCGTCGCGACGCTGTACGAATCGACCGGCACCGGACTGCGCGTCATCGAAAGCCGCGCGGTCGCACAGGGATCCGGCCTGTTCGGCGGGTCGTCGTCGCCGTTCGCACACGGACCGGCCGAAGCGCCGGCGATGTCGCTC
This sequence comes from uncultured Lysobacteraceae bacterium, assembly GCA_946482585.1. The sequence continues at coordinate 4,330 of CAMLSI010000215.1, read as the reverse complement.
GCGCTGCCGCCCACGGCGACGCCCCACGCGCCGCTCGCCTTTCCGCCGGGTGCATCGACGCCATCGACATCGCTCGCGCTGCCCCCCGCCTCCACGCCGTACGCGCCGTTCGCTCACCCGTCGGGCGCAGCGCCGCCGCCGTTGTCGTTCGGCGGCGCGCCAGCGCCGCTGATGCTCGGGCCCGGCAGTGAACGCATCGTATGGGTGAACTGGCGCTCGGGCGTCTACCACCCGGAAGGCACGCAGTGGTTCGGCCGCACGCAGGTCGGCAGCGCGATCCCGGAAAGCTGGGCGGTCGACTACGGCATGCGCCTGCCGTTCGCACCGCGCACGACGCGGCCGATCGTGCCGTACCGCACGCCGTCGGGTACGCAGATGGAATCGCTCGGCGCATCGCCGCGCGGAGCCGTGTTCGTATCGGCGAGCGCGCAGACGGAGCGATCGATGATCACGGCGATCGGCGCCGATGTCGCCGAGTCGAGTTCGTACACGACGCTGCTGCAGCGCGGCGAGTACGGCCTCGCTCGGCCGGCGGGAGCCAACCGCATCGGCTCCGACTCGATCACCGCGGCACGCGTCGACGGTCAGATGACGATCTTTGTCAACGATGCCAAGTACAGCACCACGGGTTCCTATCCGGTTGCCGAATCCGTGCTCCCGCGGGCGTGGCGGCGCGAGGCGTGGGACGCCGTCGCGCCTGGCCGGCTGAATCTCGGTGACGCCGCGCTCGAAGCGGAGATCCGCGACGCGTTCTTCGCGGGCCGCGTGCAAGTGCGGCAACTCAACGTCGCGCACCTGCCGAACGGTCAAGTCCACGTCACGGTCGCGCAACCGCCGACGCGGGTGCTGGTCACCCCGCCTCCGTCGTCCAAGCCGTAGCCATCAGTTCAACGCGGGCGTGCGGCCGAGCCCGTGCTTCTTCAGCAAACGCCCGAGCTGCCGTCGCTCGGTTCCCGCGAGGCGTGCGGCACGACTGACGTTGCCATCCACGCAGCGCATCAGGTCTTCGAGATAGCCCCGTTCGAAGGCGCGCATCGCGAGACCTTTCGCGACGCTGTACACCTCGACGCGCGACTGTGTACGCGCGTCGACGCGCACCGACGCGAGCGCCGGCTCCGCCGCGACGATGCAATCGACGCCGACGTCCTCGCTGTCGGCGATCGCCGCGGCGCGGAGCGCGACGTTCTCGAGCTCGCGGATGTTGCCGGGCCACGGATACGCGGCGAGCAGCGCGAGCGAGTCGTCGGTGAATCGCCGCGCGCCGGCGCGCAGCAGGCGGCCGGCGCGCTCGAGGAAATGCGCCGCGAGCAGCGGTACGTCGTCGGGCCGCTGGCGCAACGCCGGAATCCGTACTTCGAGCGCATTGAGGCGATACAGCAGATCGCGCCGGAACGTACCGCACTCGATCAGCGCGTCGAGCGGCGCGTTCGTCGCGGCGAGCACGCGCACGTTCGCGGTGCGCGTCGCGCCGGCGCCGACCGGCCGGTATTCGAAGTCCTGCAGGAAGCGCAGCAGGCCGACCTGCGCGCGCGCCGACAGCGAGTCGACTTCATCGAGGAACAACGTGCCGCCGGCGGCGAGCTCGACGAGGCCTACCTGCGCGGTCTTCGCATCGGTGAACGCGCCGCGGCTGTGACCGAAGAGTTCGCTTTCCACGAGCGTGTCGGGAATCGCGCCGCAATTCACCGGCACGAACGCGCGATCGCGCCGCGCGCTGGTGTAGTGGACGTGCCGCGCCGCGAGCTCCTTGCCGGTGCCGGTCTCCCCGTGGATCAGCACCGGCGCATCGAACGCCGCATAGCGCGTCAAGAGCCCCACGCAGCGGCGAAAACAGGGCGAACTCCCGATCAGCATCTACCGGTCTCCTCGTTAGCGCGCAGTCCACCGTCGGCAATGAACCGGCGCACGGCCCGGCTCGAATCACTGTCGCGGCGCAGCCCGCCGTACTCGCGCCCGCCGTCGTCCACGCCCGGCACGGAGCCGCGGCGATCGTCAGGCCGCTTCGCGGGCCCGCCGACGAACGCGGCGATCGACGCGGCGACGCCGGTGATCGTGCGGACGCCGTTCGCGACTTCTGCGACGCGGACGCCGGGACAGCTCGGTGCGACTGGCATGGCAGTCTCCCTCGTGAGCGCCGCAGTCAGTGCGGCGACGCGGTCGGCACGTCGTTCAGCGCATACAGTTCGGTGCCGCCCGGCAGACCGCTGCGCCGCAGCAGGCCACGTGCGACCAGCACGCTCAGCGCCGCTTCGATGCGCGTGCGCTCGGTTTCGTAGCGCTGCTGCGGCAGCCACCAGCCGACGACGCCGTCGAGCGTGTCGGCCGCATCGGGATGCGCGCGCAGATAACCCATGACGGCGCGTTCGACCTCGCCGTAATAGCCGGATGGCGCACTGTTCGACTCGAGCATGGCGGGCACCTGCGAACGGGACTGCATGTCGACGCAACGCGCGTGCCAACGCAGCTCTGCGCGCAACTGCCTGCGCAAATAGTCTTTTCTACTTTTTCCACGACTGGAGCGGGGCTGCGCAGACCCGATGCGCGGCGCGTTCCGGGGCAAAACGAACCCGGATGCCGCAATGTCCACACGGACAATTTGCCGCGATCCCGGGTCTTGGGACACCGGCCTGCTCAGCAGGGCGCGCGGAAACGCTGCGGCGCGATGCCGTGCTTCTTCAGGAGCTTGCCGAGCTGACGCCGCTCGATCTCGGCCTGGCGCGCGGCCGCGGTCACGTTGCCGCCGGCGGTCTGCAGCAGCCGGGTCAGGTAGGCGCGCTCGAAGGTCGCGATCGCGCGCGCCTTCGAGGCGCTGAAGCTCGCGTCGTCGACGGCGACCGGCGCCGCCGGCGCGTTGCCCGCGCAGTGCGCGAACGACGCATCGGCAGCACCGAGTTCGGTCAGGCCGACCTCGTCGCATTCGCTGTCGACGCAGGCGCGCAGGGCGATGTTCTCGAGTTCGCGCACGTTGCCGGGCCAGGCGTGCGCGACGAGCGCGGCGAGCGCCGATTCGCTCCAGCGCTTCGGCGCCGTGCCGAGCTGGCGCACGGCCGCGGCGAGGAAATGCTGCGCGAGCGGCACGATGTCGGCGCGGCGCTCGCGCAGCGGCGACAGACGCAGATGCAGCGCGTTCAGACGATAGTAGAGGTCGCGCCGGAACCGCCCCGATTGCGCATATTCCTCGAGCGGCGCGTTGGTCGCGGCGATCACGCGCACGTCGGCGATACGCGCGACTCGGCCGCCGACCGGGCGGTATTCGTGATCCTGCAGGAAGCGCAGCAGGGTGACCTGCGCCTTCGGCGACAATGCATCGACCTCGTCGAGGAACAGGGTTCCGCCATGCGCGAGATCGACGAGCCCGGGCTGCTCGTTGCGCGCGTCGGTGAACGCGCCGCGCCGATGGCCGAACAGTTCGCTTTCGATCAGGGTATCCGGCAACGCGCCGCAATTGACCGGCACGAACGGCTTCTTGGCCCGCGGGCCGGCGTAGTGGATTTCGCGCGCCGCCAGTTCCTTGCCCGTGCCGGTCTCGCCTTCGAGCAGTACCGGCACGCCGCAGGCCGCAAAACGCCTGAGACTCGACAGCATCGCGCGCGACGCGTCCGATTCGCCGACGATCATGGCGTGCACCTCCATGTCATTTCGTTGGACGCGCGGCGCGCCGACATTGCGCCGCTTCGGCCTCGTCCAGCCGTCGTCTGGAACAGAACGACCGTTGCTGGAAAATGCGAACAGTACACGTGTAGTGTAAATCTGCCGCGGGCGACACCCTAGCGCAGACCGGATGTCGTCGCGTTAGCTTTTTGGAAATCGGTCGCAAAATTCCGCGACCCGCTTTCACGAAACTGACTGCGCCGGCATCGGCGGCGGCGCCTCGACACGCCCGCGCCGGCGCGATGCGCAGACGCCTCCGAAGCGGCAGCGGCAATCGTCGTCTCGCGCGCTGCTGACCGAGATTGCGCCGTCGGTGCCGCGCCGGCTACACGTGCGCCGCCGGGGCGCGCACCTGCACGACATTGCCCTCGGGATCGTGGCCATCGCAGACTCGGCAGCCCTGGAATTCCCACTCGCGCTCGGGCGCATTCAGTTCGCCGCCGAGCGAACGGGCCGCCGCACGCGCGTCGGCGATGCTCGGCACCGGAAAGGCGAGCTTCACGGCCGTGTCTTCGCGGCGCTGCGGCGGCGAGTCGATGACGATGTCGGCAGCAAGATGCTCGGGAACGGCCACCACGACCAGCTGAAACACCGGCGATTCGAGCACGAGGTGGTCGGCTTCGGCGTGCGCGACACTGAGTCCCATCACGCGGCGATAGAAATCACCGACACGGGACAG
>CAMLSI010000214.1 GCA_946482585.1 uncultured Lysobacteraceae bacterium | reverse complement strand
AGGCCGAAGAACAGTTCGTCCTCGACCAGCGCCTGCGCGCCGGCGGGACAGGCCGAACGCGGCAGGCTGCCGCAGGCGGAGCAGAGCAGGGCGGCGGCGACGAGCAGCGGCAGGCGCATGGGCGTTCTCGCAGAAGGCACAGGTATACAGGTTAGCAAGGCCGGCCCGCGCCGCGTGCCGGCGGCGGCCGTCACGCACCGATGTTGCGGTCGTCGCGCGGATCGCTGCGCTGCATGCCGCCGCGACGTCTGCCGCCGAAAGCCGTGCCCGGTCGCGTGCTAGTGTGCGGCCGCGCTGCGCGGCGCGACGATCGCAAGGGGACGCCATGACGAAGGTGTTGCGCGGCATCGCGCTCTGGCTCGCGGTCGCCGGTCCGCTGCCGGCGGCCGACTATCTCGAACTGACCGACCTTCAGCTCGTCGACGGCAGCGGCGCGCCGGCGCGCGCGGTGAAGTCGCTGCTGGTGCGCGACGGCATCATCGTCGCGATCGACGAGGACGGCCCGCGGCCCGCGGCGGAGGCCGATGCGCGCTGGACGCGGATCGGCCTCGCGGGCGGCTGGGTCATGCCGGGGCTCGTCGACACGCACGTGCACCTGAGCCGTTTTCCCGATCCGCGCCGCGGCGATCGCATCCTCGCGTCCGCGCTGCGCGGCGGCGTGACGAGCGTGCGCGACCTGGCCGGCGATGCGCGCGCGCTCGGCGAGATCGAGCGCGCGGTCGAGGCCGGCGAATGGCCGGGTCCCACGCTGATCTACAGCGCGCTGTTCGGCGGACCCGCGATCTTTCGCAACGGCCCCACCGCGGAAATGGCGCCGGGCCGCGCGCCGGGCGAGGCGCCCTGGGCGCGGCGCATCGACGCGACGACCGACCTGCGCCAGGCCGTGGCCGAGGCGCGCGGCACGGGCGCGCGCAACATCAAGGTCTACGGCGACCTGAAACCGCGGCTCGCGGGCGCACTGATCCGCGAAGCGCGCCGCCAGGGACTGCTGACGACCGCTCATGCGACCGTATTTCCGGCCGCGCCGGGCGATCTCGTCGAGGCCGGCATCGGTTCGCTGTCGCATGCGCCGTATCTCGTCTGGGAAGCCGTCGACACGGTGCCGGACGACTACGGCGAGCGCATACGCGGGCCGTGGAGCACGGTCGCGCCGGACCATCCGCGCCTGCTCGCGCTGTATCGCCGCATGGCCGAGCGCGGCGTCTTCCTCGACGCGACGCTGTATGTCTACAAGGCGATGAAGGACTACGCGCCGGGGCAGATGGATACGCGCTGGACCGATGCCGCATTCGCCTGGGCCGCGCAGGCGACGCGGCTTGCGCGCGCGGCCGGCGTGCGCGTGACCACGGGCACCGACTGGTTCGAGCCGCGCGACGAGGGCGATCTGCCGCATACCCACGACGAGCTCGCACTGCTGGTCGAACACGCGGGATTCACGCCGGCGCAGGCCATCGTCGCGGCGACGCGCGACGGCGCCGCGGCGCTGGGGCTGGACGACCGCGGCACGCTCGCCGTCGGCAAGCTCGCCGATCTCGTAGTGCTCGATGCCGATCCGCTGGCCGACATCCGCAACACCCGGCGGATACGTTTCACGGTCAGGCGCGGCGCCGTGATCCGGCCGCGCTGAAAGCGGGCTTCAGTGCGCCGCGGGCGGCGGCGTGCGCCGGGCGTGCTTGGTCCGGTACATGGCCCGGTCGGCGTGTTCGAGCAGCACGTCGAGCTCGGCGCCGTCGTGCGGATACACGGCAACGCCGATGCTCGCCCCGAGCGCGATCTCGCGGTCCTCGAACAGGAACGGCCGTTCGATCTGCTGCGACAGGCGCCGTGCGTGGGCGAGCGCGCCGTCGGCATCGGCGATGCGGGGCAGGATCACGCCGAACTCGTCGCCGCCGAGGCGTGCGACCGTGTCGGCTTCGCGCGAGGCCTCGCGGAGGCTTCGCGCGATTTCGCGCAGTGCCGCGTCGCCGGCGCGATGGCCGTAGCGGTCGTTGATCGGTTTGAGTCCGTCCATGTCGAGGTTGAGCACGCTGAACGCGGCGGCGTCGCAACGCGCGAGCGCCAGGCGGTGGCGCAGGCGTTCCAGGAACAGCGAGCGGTTCGCGAGCCCGGTCAGGCTGTCGTGCGTCGCCAGATGGAACAGCTCGCTGGCGTGGTAGGTGACCGCGTGAAACATCGCTGCGCCGATCAGGTCCGACATCAGGCTCAGCAGGTGCAGGTCGTCGGCGTCGAAGGCGTTCGCCTCGGCCGCCATGACCTTGAGCACGCCGACGATGGTGTCGTGATGGCGCAGCGGCATGACGATCATCGAGCGCAGGCCGATGCGGCGGCAGGCGTCGCGGTCCACGCGCGGATCGGTCTCGGCGTCGTCGCACTGCAGCGCGCGTGCCTCGCGGACGCACAGGCCGGACAGGCTGGTGCCCTGTGCCAGCCGCAGACCGAGGAAACCTTCGGCGGCGCCGGTCGCGGCGCGATAGACCATGTCTTCGTCTTCGGCGATTTCGACCACGGCGCCGGACGCCCGCGTGAGTCGCTGGGCGCGTTCGGCCACGAGCGTCATGACGCCGCCGAGATCGAGGCCTAGCCGTGCGATATCGGTCTGCGTGCGAATGACCTCGAGCAGGCGGTCGGAGGCCGGTGTCATCGCACTTACCTGCGCTGTCTCCGTTCGGTTCGGATCTGCGGCCGCCGGACGGCGGACAGCGTCATGGTAAGGCGCCGGGTTCCCGCGGGATGCGCGGGCAAGCCGATGTTTACATTGTTTTCACATCGCCGGGTGCCTCGTGCGAGGGGACGGACAGTCGCCGCAGATCCTTCGAGGGTTTCCCGCCGTCGCGATTTGGCGCGGTGATCGTCGGCGATGCCGGCCTGCGCATTTTTCACGAGTACACATCACACGCGTTTCGTCGTACCTTCGGTACGAATTGGTCTGGCACGAGCCGTCAGGACGGGACCGGCAATGGGTCAGGAAATCACGGGGCGACCGCTGGAAATCCTGCTCGTCGAGGACAACCCCGGCGACGTACGTCTGACCACGGAAATGCTGAAGCAGGCCAAGCTGCTGAATCGCCTGACCGTCGCCGTCGACGGCGAACAGGCGCTGGCGATGCTGCAGCGCGCCGAAGGCTATGCGCATCAGCCGCTGCCGGATCTGATCCTGCTCGACCTGAACCTGCCGGGCCTCGACGGGCGCGAGCTGCTGGAGCGCATCAAGGACGATCCGCGCCTGTCGCGGATCCCGGTCGTCGTGCTGACGCAGTCGGGCGCCGATGCCGACGTGCGCCGCGCCTACGACACCTACGCGAGCTGCTACGTGCGCAAGCCGATCGACCTGGACCAGTTCCTCGGCGTGATGCAGAGCATCGGCCATTTCTGGCTCAGCGTCGTCACCCTGCCGGTCGGCGCGACGCGGCCCGACGCGCTGCCGGTACTGCTCGTCGAAGACGAGCCCGCCGCCGCCCGCCTCGTCGCCGAACTGTTGCACGAGGTCGAGCCGCGCTACGCCCTCGACACCGTGTCGACGCTCGCGGCGGCGCTCGAAATCCTGTCGCGCCAGCGCTACGCGGCCGTGCTGCTCGACCTCGGCCTGCCCGATTCGCAGGGGCTGCAGACCGTGCGCTCGATGCTGCAGAGCGCCGGCCACGTGCCGCTGGTCGTGCTCAGCAGCCACGACGACGAAAGCCTCGCGCTGCGCGCGATCCAGCTCGGCGCGCAGGACTACGTGGTCAAGGGGCGCGGCGACGGCGCGCACCTCGCGCGCGCGCTGCGCTATGCGATCGAACGCAAGCTCGTGCAGGAACACCTCGAATTCGTCGCGAGCCACGACGCGGTGACCGGCCTGCCGAACCGGCGCCGCTTCGTCGAGTCGCTGCATCAGCTGCTGCCGTCGCTGCGCCGTCACGGCGGCGAAGTCGCCGTGCTCGTGGTCACGCTGACCGGGCTGGGCGTGGTCAACCAGACGCTCGGCCACGAGATCGGCGATCTCGCGCTCAAGGCCGCGGTCGGGCGCATGCAGCGGCTGATGCCGGAAGGCACGCTGCTGGCCTGTACCGGCAGCGCCGAGTTCGCGCTGGCCTGTGCCGAAGGCGATGCGATCGGCCAGGCGGCGCTGCTCGCCGAACAGTTGCTCGATGCGCTGCGCCAGCCCTACCGCGTCGGCGAGCACGAGTTCTATCTCGGCGGCCAGATCGGCATGAGCCTGTCGCCGAACGACGCCGTCGAGGCGGCGTCGCTGCTCAAATGCGCCGAGACGGCGATGTACCAGGCCGGCCAGCGCGGCGTCAGCGGCATCGATTTCTATTCGCCCGAACTCAACCGCAGCCTGCAGGAGCGCCTGACCCTGGAGCGCGAGCTGCGGCATGCCTTGCTGCGCGACGAGCTCGATCTGGATTTCCAGCCCATCGTCGACGGCTACGGCCGCGTCGTCAGCGCCGAAGCGCTGCTGCGCTGGAACCACCCGCTGCGCGGCCGCGTGGCGCCGGATCGTTTCCTCGCGTTCGCGGAGCAGTCCGACCTGATCCTGTCGCTCGGCCGCTGGGTGCTTGCGCGTGCGATGCACGTGGCGAAGAGCTGGTCCGAACTCATGCCCGACCCGCCGAGCGTCGCGATCAACGTGTCGGCGCGGCAGCTCGAAGGCGGGCGCCTGCTCGGCGATGTCGAGGAAGCGCTGGCGCGAAGCGGGCTCTCGCCGCAGCGCCTGGAACTGGAGCTGACCGAATCGGTGATGCAGCGCGCCGAGTCGCGCGAGACCCTGTCGGCGCTGCGCGAACTGGGCATCAGCATCGCGATCGACGATTTCGGCACGGGTTTCAGTTCGCTCAGCTATCTCAAGGCGTTTCCGGTCGACCTGCTCAAGATCGACCGCAGCTTCGTGACCGACGCGACCACGGATTCGCGCGACGCCGTCATCGTGCGCGCGATCATCGCGATGTCGCACATCCTCGGCATCGACGTCGTCGCCGAGGGCGTGGAGACAGAGCACCACCGCAACGTGCTGCGCAAGCTCGGCTGCAACCGGCTGCAGGGTTTCCACATTGGGCGTCCCGAGTCGTCCGATCGCTTCGCCGACCGCCTGCGCCGGCAGGCGCGCGGCGAAAACCAGTTACCGGCGGGAGAAGGCGGTGACTGAGCCTGCGTTCAGCGCGCCGGCGCCGCACGACCGCCTGCTGCTGATCGGCGCCGCGGCAACCGGCGCCTGCGTCGTCGCCGGTGTCATGCTGAGTCGCTTCGGGCCGTTCGAACACACGCCGAGCTGGACCGCGCTCGGCGCGCTGGCGCTGCTCTCGCTCGCGCTGTTCGCCGAACATGCGCGGCGACCGGCGCTCGTTTTCGTCGCGTGCGTGCCGGTGGCGGCGCTCGCGGTCATCGTGCTGGGCTCGGCGCTGGTCGACGCGCCCGTGCGCCGTCTCATCGCGCTGCCGAACAACAGCGCCGCGGGGCTGCTCACGGTCGCGCTCGCCTCCCTGCTCGGCACCGCCGAGCGCCGCAGCCACCTGCTCATGTTCGGCACCGTGCTCGCGGCGCTCGCGCTCTCGCTGGGTGCGTTCGGCGTGTTCGGCCGGCTCGCGGGCATCGCGCCCGGCATCGGCTGGAGTTCGGTCAGCAGCGTATCGCTGCTGACCGGCGCGGGCCTCATCATCAGCGGCGCGACCCTGCTGCTGCAGCGCGCAAGAACGCGCGACGACGGCGAAGCCGTCCTGCGCTCGAGCCTGATGCCGGCGCTGTTCGTGCTCGCCGTCGCGCTGGGCGCGACGGCGATGGCCTGGCGCGTCAGCGCCGAAGCCGCGACGACGGCGCGGCAGCAGCGCTTCGCGCATCAGGTCGAGCAGATCGCCGCCGCGATCGAACAGCGCCTGCGCAGCTACTTCGATCTGCTCAGCGGCGCGCAGGGACTGTTTGCCGCGTCGGAAAACGTCGATGCCGACGAGTGGCGGCGCTACTGGGAGCAGACCGACCTGCAGGCGCGCTATCCCGGCATCGCCGGCATCGGTTTCGCGCCGCGGATCCGCGCACGCAGCCGCAGCGATTTCGAGGGCGACATGGCCGCGCGGCTGCGCCCGGATTTCCGCATCTGGCCCGAAAGCGCGAACGACACGCTGTATCCGGTCAGTTACCTCGAACCCGCGCGCGGTCCCAATCTGACGCTGGCCGGCTTCGATCTCGGCAGCGATCCGGTACGTCGCGCCGCGCTCGAACGCGCGCTGGCGCTCGATGCGTTCGCGCTCGGCGGCAAGGTCGAGGTCGCGGGACGCAACGCGGGCGAGACGGAGCCCGGCTTCGCCGCCTACGTGCCGCTGCGCCCGGGCCGTCGCGACGGAGATCCCGACGGCGTGATCGGCGTGGCGTATCTCGAATTCCGTGCGCACGAGTGGATGCGCTCGATCGGCGCCGAATCGCGCGACGGGCTGCACGTACGCATCTACGACGGCGAGACCGAGAACGCCGCGAACCTGCTGTACACCGACGGCGAGGCGGTCGCGCCGTCGCCGCTGCGCCACGCACAGACCCTGACGCTCGCCGGCCGGCCCTGGCATCTCGTGGTCACGGCCACGCCCGCGTTCGTCGCCGCCAGCGCGTCGGCGATGCCGCTGTCGATACTGCTCGTCGGCCTGTTCTGCAGCCTGCTGCTGTTTGCGATCGCCTGGCTGCTGGCCGATCTGCGCGCGCGCGCCGAACGCCTCGCGGCGCGCCGCACGCGCGAGCTGGAGCGTAGCCAGCAGGCGTTCCGCGCCCTGACCGACACGGCCAACGACGCGATCATCGCCGCCGACTCCGACGGCAGGATCCGCTATCTGAATGCGGCGGCCCGGCGCTGCTTCGGCTACGACGCGGAGACGCTCCTGCTGCAGCCGCTCACGGTGCTGATGCCCGAACGCTACCGCGAGCAGCATCTGGGCGGCATGGCGCGATTCCTCGGCGGTGCGGAGCCGCGCGTGATCGGCAGTTCGGTCGAAGTCGCCGGCCTGCGTCGCGACGGCAGCGAGTTTCCGCTCGAAATTTCGATCGGCCACTGGCAAAGCGACGGCGAGCATCACTTCACGGCGATACTGCGCGACATCACGGTGCGGCGCGATACCGAAACGGCGCTCGCCACGCAGCGCAAGGAGCTCGAGCGCTCCAACGCCGATCTGGAGCAGTTCGCCTACGTCGCCTCGCACGACCTGCAGGAACCGCTGCGCATGGTCGCGAGCTACGTGCAACTGCTCGCGCGCCGCTACAAGGGCAAGCTCGGCCAGGACGCCGACGATTTCATCGGCTTCGCCGTCGACGGCGCGCTGCGCATGCAGCGGCTCATCGACGATCTGCTCGCGTACTCGCGTATCGGCACGCGCAGCGAAAGTCCGCGCGACGTCTCGGCGGACGAATGCCTCCAGGCCGCGCTGCGCAACCTCGCCGCGCGCATCGACGAAACGCGTGCCGAGATCCGCGCCGGCGCGCTGCCGACGATCTGCGTCGATCCGCTGCAGTTCACGCAGCTGCTGCAGAACCTCATCGGCAACGCCCTCAAGTTCGTGAGCGACGAACGGCCGCTCGTGAGAGTCGACGCGGTGCGCGAGGACCATCACTGGCATTTCCGCGTCAGCGACAACGGCATCGGCATCGATCCGCAGTACGCCGAACGCATTTTCGTGATCTTCCAGCGCCTGCACACGCGCCAGCACTACGCCGGCACCGGCATCGGACTCGCCATCTGCAAGCGGATCATCGAGCAGATCGGCGGCCGCATCTGGGTCGAATCCCGGCTCGGCCACGGCGCGACGTTTCATTTCACCGTCCCCGCCACGGAGCAAGCACCATGACCGAAGCCGCTGTCCCGCGTCCGGTAGAAATCCTGCTCGTCGAAGACAACGAAGGCGACGTACGCCTGACGCGCGAAGCGCTGCGCGAAGGGCATCTGCGCAACAACCTGCACGTCGTCGGCGACGGCGAGCGCGCGCTCGACTTTCTGTTCCGCCGCGGCGAATACGCCGGGGCCACGCGGCCGGACCTGATCCTGCTCGACCTCAACCTGCCGCGCCGCGACGGCCGTGAAGTGCTCGCGGAGATCAAGCGCGATCCGTCGCTCAAGCGCATACCGGTGGTCGTGCTGACGACCTCGCGCGCCGAAGAGGACCTCGTGCGCATGTACGACCTGCATGCGAACTGTTTCATCACGAAGCCGGTCGACTTCGATCAGTTCATCCAGGTCGTCAAGACCATCGAGAATTTCTGGTTCACGATCGTGGTGCTGCCGCCGCCGGGATAGAGGCCTTTGACGGACAGGTCGAAGGCAGCTCGCCCGTGCGGCCGCCGATGGCGCCCCCCGCCACCCGTCGTCGCGAGGCCCGCCCGGTAGCGTGTGCTCGCGCAGCGAGCGCACGATCGCGGCGCATGGCGATTCCGGAAACCTCGGTCGTGCGGTCGCCGGTGGCGACCACACGCTGCTCCTGGCTGTCGGCGAGACGCATCGCCGTTCAGGTGAAGGGAAGGGCTTTCGCTCTGCTCGTCCCCGTCATGCCGCCGCCTTGCCGACCTTGCTGCCGGTCTCCCTGCCGAGCTGCGCGGCGAGCCACTGGCCGGTTTCGATGAGCTTCGGCAGGTCGATGCCGGTCGCGATGCCCATGCCGTCGAGCATGTACACCACGTCTTCGCTCGCGACGTTGCCGCTCGCGCCTTTCGCGTAGGGGCAGCCGCCGGTGCCCGATACCGCGGCGTCGACGACGGCGACGCCGAGCTCGAGGCAGGCGAGGATGTTCGCCAGCGCCTGGTCGCGCGTGTCGTGGAAATGGATCGCGAGCGCG
>CAMLSI010000213.1 GCA_946482585.1 uncultured Lysobacteraceae bacterium | reverse complement strand
CCGTCCTGGCACGCGCAGCCGCCGACGCGTCCGCAGGTCGTCGGCCTGACCTCGCGGCACCTGGCCTACGTCATCTACACCTCGGGCTCCACCGGCACGCCGAAGGGCGTGATGGTGCCGCACCGCGCTCTGGTCAACTATCTCCACTATGCGGCGGCGCATTACCTCGACGCCGCCATGCTCGGCGCGGTCGTGAGTTCGCCGCTGGGCTTCGACGCGACCCTGACCACGCTGTTGCCGGCGCTGCTGGTGGGCCAGCGTGTGGAATTGCTGCGCGACGGCGAGGAACTGCTGCCGACGCTCGCGGCGCGGCTGTTCGCAGACGATGCGCCGCGTCTGTTCAAGATCACGCCGGCACACCTGGAAGCGCTGGCCTTTTTCGCACGGGGGCGCGTGGGCCATGCGGCACACCGCATCGTGATCGGCGGCGAACAGCTGAGCGTCGCCACCTTGCGCCTGTGGAAGGGCGAGCGTCTGCCGCAGGCGCGCTTCGTCAACGAGTACGGCCCCACCGAGACGGTGGTCGGCTGCAGTGTCTTCGAAGTGGCGACGCCCACGCAGCTGGAGGCACTGTCCGGCCGCAGCGCCGTACCGATCGGTCGTCCCATCCAGAACACCCGGCTGCACGTGCTCGGCGCGGGCATGCAACTGCAACCGGTGGGCAGCGTGGGCGAGCTGTACATCGGCGGCGACGGCGTCGCCCGCGGCTATCTGCAGCGGGATGCGCTGACGGCCGAACGCTTCGTGGACGACCCTTTCGACAGCGGCCGGCTGTATCGCACGGGCGACCTCGTCCGCCGTCTGCCCGACGGCGATCTCGAATTCCTGGGCCGCAACGATCACCAGGTCAAACTCCGCGGTTTCCGCGTGGAACTGGGCGAAATCGAGGCGCGCCTCGCGGCGCATCCCGCCGTCCGCGAGGCGGTCGTGCTCGCGCAGGGTGACGGCGTCGACCGGCGGCTGGCCGCGTACGTCGTGCCTGCCGGCGGCGACAGCGACACGTCGGCGCTGATCGCTGGCCTGCGCAGCCATCTGGCCGGCGCCCTGCCGGAGTACATGGTGCCGGCCGCGTTCGTGGTCCTCGCGGCCCTGCCGCTCACACCCAACGGCAAGCTCGACCGACGCGCTTTGCCCAGACCCGATGACGACGCGTTCGCCAGAAGCGCCTACGAGGCGCCGAAGAACGACATCGAAACCCGCCTGATGGCACTTTGGCGCAGCGTGCTCGGTCTCGACCGCATCGGCATTCACGACAACTTCTTCGATGTCGGCGGCACCTCGCTGCACATCCTCTCGCTCAGGCAGAAGATCCGCGACGACATCGGCGCCGACATCGCCGTCACCGACCTGTTCGCGCATCCCACGATCGCCAGGCTTGCGGCGCATCTGGCGGCCGACGGGCGCGGCACACCTACCGCCGTCGAAGCGCCGCCCGACCACCGCGAGGCGGTCGGCACGGCCGATGCGATCGCCGTGATCGGGCTGGCGGGGCGTTTCCCCGGCGCACCCGACGTGGAACGCCTGTGGATCAATGTCGCCAGCGGCGTGGAATCGCTGCAGTCCTTCACCCGGGATGCGCTGCAGGTAGCCGGCGTGGAACCGGCACTGCTCGACGATCCGGCCTTCGTACCGGTGCGCAGTCTGCTGGACGATGTCGATCTGTTCGATGCGGCCTATTTCGGCTTCACGCCGCGCGAAGCGGAAGTAACCGATCCGCAACAGCGCGTGCTGCTGGAATGCGCCCACGAAGCGCTGGAGGTCGCCGGCTACGGCGATGCCGGCAGCGAGCGTTCGGTCGGCGTCTTCGTCGGCGTCGGCGAAAACCAGTACGTGTTGCACCACCTGCTGCCGCAGATGGAAACCTTCGCCGCGCTGGGCGGCAACCTCGTCTACGCGAACAGCAAGGATTTCGCCGCCACCCGCATCGCCTACAAGCTCAACCTGTCGGGCCCCGCCGTCAGCGTGAACACGGCCTGCTCGACGTCGCTGGTGGCGATCCACCTCGCCTGTCGCAGCCTCGCACACGGCGAGAGCCGGATGGCGCTCGCCGGCGGCGCGAGCATTGGCGACTTCGGGCCTGGCGGATACCTCTACGAAGAAGGCGGCATACAGTCGCCGGATGGCCATTGTCGCGCGTTCGATCGCGATGCCCGCGGCACGCGCGGCGGCAGCGGCGCCGGCATCGTGCTGCTCAAGCGGTTGACACACGCGCTGGCCGACGGCGACACGATCCACGCGGTGATCCGCGGCTCGGCGGTCAACAACGACGGCGCCGACAAGGTGGGCTACACCGCGCCCAGCATCGCGGGCCAGGCACGGGTCATCCAGCAGGCACACCGCAATGCGGGAGTGTCGCCGGCCACCGTGCAGTACGTGGAAGCGCACGGCACAGGCACCGTCCTCGGCGACCCGATCGAAATCCGCGCGCTGAGCGAGGCTTTCGCCGGCGCCGCCGCGCAGAGCTGCGCGATCGGATCGATCAAGCCGAACATCGGCCACCTGGATGCGGCCGCCGGCGTGGCGGGCTTCATCAAGACGGTGGAGGCGCTCAAGCACAGGCAGCTGCCGCCCAGCATCAACTACGCCCACCCCAATCCGCAGATCGACTTCGAGACCAGTCCGTTTCGCGTGAACACGCAGCTGTGCGACTGGCCGGAGCGGGATGGCACGCGCCGCGCCGGCGTGAGCTCGTTCGGCATCGGCGGCACAAATGCACATGTAGTCCTCGAACAGGCGCCGGAAACCGCGTTCGCACCCTCTTCACGCCGCCTGCAGCTGCTGGTGATTTCGGCGCGCAGCGCCGAGGCGCTGGACGCGGCGAGCGAGCGGCTGGCGGCACAGCTGGCCCGCGACGACGCACCGCCGCTGGCGGACGTCGCCTACACGCTGCAGCGCGGTCGCACAGCGCCCGCCTGGCGTCGCGCGGTGGTCTGCGCGACAGCCGAGGAAGCCGTCGAGGCGCTGAGATCGCCGGTTGCCGAACCCGCGCAGACCTCCGCCCAGGACACCGCGCTGATCTGGATGTTCCCCGGGCAAGGCGCGCAGTACGTGGGCATGGCGCGGGCGCTGTACTCGGGCGAACCGGTCTTCCGCGCGCAGATCGACGCGTGCGCGGACGGCTTGCGCGAGGCGCTCGGCCTCGACCTGCGCGAGCTGCTCTTTGCGCAGCAGGCAGACGCCGCGGACAGCGAACGCCTGACCCAGACCGCGCTCGCACAGCCGGCGCTGTTCGCCGTGGAATACAGCCTGGCGAAGCTGCTGCAGTCCTACGGGCTGCAGCCGGACGCGATGATCGGCCACAGCCTGGGCGAGTACGTCGCCGCCTGCCTGGCGGGCGTGTTCCCGCTCGACGAAGCGCTGAAACTGGTCGCCGCGCGGGGCCGGCTGATGCAGGCGATGGCGCCGGGCAGCATGCTGTCGGTGCCGGAAGACGAGGCGCCGCTGCGGGCACGGCTGACGGGCTCGGACCTGGACATCGCCGCGGTCAACGGCCGGCAGAAATGCGTCGTCGCTGGCCCCATCGCGGCCATCGAAGCGCTGCGCGAGCGGCTGGTCGCGGAGGGCATCGACTGCCGCGTGCTGGCGACGTCGCACGCGTTCCATTCGGCGATGATGACGCCGATGCTCCAGGCCTGGCGCGAGACGCTCGCCACGGTCGCTCTGCGCGTGCCGACGATCCCGTTCGTCTCCAACCTCAGCGGCCGTTTCATCGCCGCCGAGGATGCAACCGATCCGGAATACTGGGTGCGCCATCTGCGCGAGACCGTCCGGTTCGCCGACGGACTGGAGACGCTGCTGGCGTCGCCGCCCGCATCGAAGACCGCCTGCGTGTGCGTCGAGGTCGGACCCGGACGGGTGCTCAGCGGCCTCGCCCGCCAGCGCCTGCACGGCAGCGCTCACCGCGCACTGCCGCTGCTCGGCCACGCCGGCGCGCAGGACGACGATGCGCGCGCCTTCCTGCACGGTATCGAACAGCTCTGGATCCGCGGTTTCCGGATCGACTGGGCTGGCGCTCATGTGGGTGAGCGCAGACGGCGGGTGCCGCTGCCGACCTATCCGTTCGAACGGCGCCGCTACTGGGTCGAGGCATCCCGGCACACGTCGGCCGCGGCGCCTGCATCCGATGCGCGCCTGCCGCGTCACGAAGACTGGTTCTACGTACCGCTGTGGTGTTTGCACGGCGCCCGCTCGCGCCCGCACGCGGCCGCCACGGCCATGGCGCTCACCTGGCTCATCATGGCCGACCGCGGCGGCATCGGCGATCGTCTCGCCGCCGCGCTGCGCGAGGCCGGCCACCATACGATCCTCGTGCGGCGGGGCATCGCCTTCGAATGCATCGGCCAGGACGACTATGCGCTCGCCGTCGATGACGACGCGCATTACGTCGAACTTGCCGATCGACTGGGCCGGCAGGAACTCCGCATCGACCGTCTGGTGCATCTGTGGTCACTGGACACCAGCGACGCGCCTGCCCGAAGTCATCCGGATACCAGTGACCCGGATACCGACGGATTCGGACGGTTCCAGGCGCAACAGCGCAGGGGCCATGTCAGCCTGACCTTCGCGATCAGAACGCTGATGACCCGGCTGAAAGCCGACGCCGCGACCGTCCATGCGATCAGCCGCGATGCGTTCCGCGTCACCGGCGGCGAAACACCGGCGCCGGAACAGGCCACGCTCGGCGCCCTGTGCAAGATCGCGCCGCAGGAATATCACGGGCTGCGCGCGCAGCACATCGACCTGAGCGACGCGGACCGCGACGACCGCGGAGATGCCTACACCGAAAAGACGGTCTCCGCGCTGATCGACGAAATCATGGCCGGCCGCAAGGACTCGCCCGTGGCGTTCCGCGGCGGCGCGCGGTGGACACAGACCTACGAACGGCGGAAGGTGCCGGTGGAAGACCGGATGCCGCGCATCAAACGCGGCGGCGTGTACGTCATCACCGGCGGTCTCGGCGAGGTGGCCTATGCGCTGGCGGACTATCTCGCCTCGATGGCCGCCCGCCTGGTGCTGATCGTGCGCGATGAGCTGCCGCCGCGCGATGTCTGGAGCAACTGGGTGGCCGAGCGCAGTCCCAGCGATCCGCTGGTGACGAAACTCGGTCGTCTGCTCGCGCTGGAGTCCCGCGGCGCGCACGTGACGGTGTACCGCGCCGACGTGACCGACGAAGCGCAGATGCGCGACGCGTTCGATCAGGCCGAGGTCCGCTACAACGGCATCGACGGCGTGATCCATTGCGCGGGTCAGGTCCGCGATTCGGTGCGTTTCCTCGACGAAAGCGATCTCGCATTCTGTCACGCGCAGTTCCTGCCCAAGGTCAAGGGCGCGATGGTGCTGGCGAACGTGCTGAAGCACCGCACCGTCGATTTCTGTGTGCTGATGTCGTCGCTGTCGACGGTACTGGGCGGACTCGGCTTCTCGGCCTACGCCGCCGCCAACGCCTTTCTGGATGCATTCGCGGCGGCGCGCCACGCGGAGGGCGACGGCAAGTGGCTGAGTATCGGCTGGGACGGCTGGCACGTCGCCGGCGAGCCCGCGACGACCGACGCGTACGGCATGATCGGTCCGGAAGGCGCACAAGCGCTCGCCTACGCCCTCTCCTGGGCGGACGTGCCGCTGCTGATCCACTCGACCGGCGATCTGAAGACGCGCATGGAGAAGTGGATCGACCGGCTGCCCGACGAGCAGTCGAAGATGCAGCTCTACGTGCGCGGCAGCACGGCCAACATCATCGCTCCGAGCAACACCATCGAGTCCCAGCTGCTCGAGATCTGGCAGGAGTTGCTCGGCATCCAGGACATCGGCGTGCGCGACGCGTTCTTCGACGTGGGCGGCGATTCGCTGCTCGCGACGATGATGGCCGGCCGGATCAACAAGGAATTCCAGATCAATCTGCCGATTCGCATCCTCTTCGAGGAGGAGACCATTGAGCGGATCGCGCTGAAGATCGACGAACTCACCCGGCGTCCGCCCCAGGGCAAGCCGCTCGCGCTGAAACGCGGCGGCGACCGTCCGCCATTGTTCTGCATTCATCCGGGCAGCGGTTTCGGACGTCCGTATCTGGCGCTGTTGCGGCACCTGCCTTCCGATCTGCCGGTCTACGCGCTCGAAGCGCGCGGCCTCGCCGACGATGACGTGCTGCCGGCGACGCTCGAGGAGATGTCCGCCGATTACATCGAGCAGATCCAGCAGATACAGCCCGAGGGTCCCTACCACCTGCTCGGCTGGTCTTTCGGCGCCCTCGCCGCACACGCCATGGCCGCCACGATGGAGCGGCGCGGCCTCGTCGTGGCCAAGCTGATCATGATCGATGGAACGCCGCTGCAGGACGAAAGCTGGCCGGAAGAAGCCATCGCGGCGCACCGCGCCGACCTCGAGACGCGAATGGCCGCCTACAAGAACTACCAGGACGCGTCCGACTTTCTCAAGCAAACCATGATCGCGCGGATGAGCGCCATCCAGAGCAACAACATCCGCCTGTCCTACTACCGCGATCCCGCGCCCTTCCATGGAAACGTGCTGATGATCTTCGCCGAGGATTCGTACGACCCCGAAGGCTACGCCTACTTCAAGCGCTTCATTCCTGGCGACGTGACGGAAGTGCGGGTGCCCTTTCACCACAACATCCTTCTGACCGCCGAGGCGCTGAAAAGCTATGCGCCGGACCTGCGCGGATTCCTGGCCGATCTGCACGTGCAACAGGAGGCCAGATCGAGGGTCGAGGCGTAGCGAGGGAAGGAACACGCCGAGCCCGGTGCAGTCGCCCGCGGCTTCGGTTCGGCAATCAATTCAGGAACCGAGATGCTCGTCTATTATTTCCAACTTGGATTACGCAGCCTGAAGCGCAACCCCGTTCTGACGGGGCTCATGGTCGTTTCCATCGCTGTCGGCGTCGCCGCCTCGATGACGACCTATGCGGTGCTGCGCGCAACCGCGAACAATCCGATTCCGGAGAAGTCGTCGCAGCTGTTCGTTCCGCAGATCGACAACGGCGGGCCCAACCTGTCGGCCGAGAACGACGGCGAACCGCCGCGCACGATGAGCTACATCGACACCATCGCGCTGATGAAGGACAAGCGCGCCGCGCGGCAGACGGCGCTCTACACCGTCGAAGCGACGGTGTTGCCGTCCGATCCGGCGTTGCTGCCGTTCCACACGAACACCTATGCGAGTTACGCGGACACGTTCCGGATGTTCGACATCCCCTTCCTGTTCGGCAGCGGCTGGTCCGCCGCGGAGGACGAAGCGCGCGCCCCGGTCGCGGTGATCTCGCGCTCGCTCAACGACAAGCTGTTCAAGGGCGCCAACAGCGTCGGCCAGCAGATCGAGGTCGGCAGACAGCGGTATCGCATCAGCGGCGTGATGGATCGATGGAATCCGCAACCGGTCTTTTTCGATGCGGTGAACACCAAGGGGTTCGACGAACCCGTGCAGCTGTTCATTCCCTTCACCCTCGCCATCGATCTGCAGCTGCAATCCAACGGCAACACCAGCTGCTACAAGACCCCGGACGCCGGATGGGAGGCGTTGCTGCAGTCCGAATGCACCTGGATCCTCTTCTGGGCCGAACTGCCCGATGCGGCGAGCGTGCGGGACTATCGCGACTACCTGCTGAACTATTCAGCGCAGCAGCAGCGCAGCGGCCGCTTCGACTGGGCGCCGAACGTCCGGCTCCGCGACGTCGTCGAATGGCTCGACTATCTGAAGATCGTGCCGCAGGAATCGCGGATCTCGGCCCTGCTCGGCATCGGCTTCCTGCTGATCTGTCTGGTCAACACGATCGGCCTGCTGCTGGCCAAATTCATGCGCCGCGCGCCGGAGATCGGCATCCGCCGCGCACTCGGCGCACGGCGCATGGCGATCTACCAACAGTTCCTGGTGGAGGCCGGCACGATCGGTCTCGTCGGCGGCGTGCTCGGCCTGCTGCTCACCGGGCTGGGCGTGCTCTGCACCGATCTGGTGTTCGAACCCGAAATCGCGCGCCTGGCCCGGCTCGACGCATCGCTGGTGCTGCTGACCGTGACGGTGGCCGTGGTCGCCACGGTCGCGGCGGCGCTGTATCCCATCTGGCGCGCAGCGCAAGTGGGGCCAGCCTGGCAACTGAAATCGAACTGAGACGACGCCCATGCGCCACATCGCCCCGATTCTCGCCGCGCTGAAGAAGCACAAGGCCGGCGCCATCCTGATCGCTCTGCAGATCGCCCTCACCCTGGCGGTCGTCTCCAACGCGCTGTGCATCATCCTGAACCGCATCGACCGCGCCGACCGCCCCACGGGCATGATCGAAAGCGATCTGCTTACCGTGCAGAACAGCCGCGTCGGCGTCGATCTCAAGGACCTGCCGCCGCTGATCGACGCCGATCTCATGACCTTGCGCCAATTGCCCGGCGTGGAGGACGCGGCAGCCATCAACGCGTTCCCGCTGGCCGAAGACAGCTGGCCAGAAGGCATCCGTCTCGATCCCAACGCGCGCGAACGCGCGGCCCGCAGCGAGCTGTATTTCGTCGACGACCACGCGCTCGCCGTCATGGGCGTTCGGCTGATCGCCGGACGCAATTTCCGCGCGGACGAAATCCAGACCGGCGACGAGAACAACATCGTCTGGCCGCCGCAGGTGATCATCACGAATGCGCTCGCCGAGAAGCTGTATCCGGACGGCAGCGCACTGCAGAAGCCGATCTACATCGGCAACAACAATCCATCGCCGAGCACGGTGATCGGCATTGTCGACCGGCTGCAGGCGTCGTGGTCCGGCGCCGACAGCTACGGTTACATGGACTAC
>CAMLSI010000212.1 GCA_946482585.1 uncultured Lysobacteraceae bacterium | reverse complement strand
ATCGAACCACGGCAGGCGGGAACGCACCCAGACGTGATCCTGGATCTGCACGCGCGCGGGATCGTCGAGACTGCCTACCGAGACCTGCACGCGATCGGCGAGTATGGCTTCGCGCATGCCGAGCGTGCTGCCGCACGTGGCGCAAAAGGCGCGCTCGGCGGACGCCGAGGAGCGGTACCAGCTCGGCGCCGTTCCGGTCCAGGTGAAAGCGTCGGCCGGAAAGTGGACGAAGGCAAGCGCCGGCGCACCGGAGTGCCGGCGGCACATCACGCAATGGCAGATGACGCCGCGCAGCGCATCCCGGGTCGAGGCATAGCGCACGGCTCCGCAGAGACAGCCGCCTTCATGGCGAATCGCATCGGTCATGGCATCGCTCCGTCGAGGTGTCGGCGCGGAATTTCGCGGCCGGCAACCCGCCGATACTACCGACGTCGCCGGCGGAATCCATCGCCGCTTTCGTGATCGCGTGGCGTGTGGCCGCCGTCGGCGATCGCATGGTCGGGGATGGGCGGGTTGGTTCACCGCCTCGATCGTGCGCTCGCTCACGCGAGCACACGCTACCGCGAGCGCATGCACGAGCGCACGCTACCGGTATCGATCGGCGTTCGACGGCACGCGCCGACAGGGTTTGCCGTGCCGCGCCGGCCGGCGGATCATCGCGTTTCCGTCGTCGTGCGCCGAGGTCTTCCGTGCAACCGCGCTTCCTGTTCGTCGTCGTTCTCCTCCTCGGCGCTGTCCTGGGTTCCGGCTGCGATCCTGCGACGGAACCGGCGCCGCCGACCGCGAAGCTCGCGCCGATCGACTGGAGCGAATTGCAGCGGGAGGCGGTTGCGCTGAACGAGGCCGGCGATTACCGCGGCGCGGTCGACGCGCTCGTGCCCTACAGCGCCCAAGCCGATCGACAGCTCGCGAACCGTCCGGCGGCGCTGGCTGATTTCCTCGAAACCCTCGGCGATCTGCAGCGTGACCTGCAGGACTATGACGCGGCGGAACGCGCCTATCAGCGTGCGCTGCAGCTGCGCGAGCGGCGCTTCGGCGCCGCCTCGGCGAAAGTCGCGCTGACCTGGAACGAACTCGGACAACTGTCGACGGATGCCGGCAACACCGGCGACGCGGCGACGCGCATGGAGCGCGCGCTGAGCCTGATCGAAGCGCTGCGCGACGCCGATCGCGGCGAGGTCGCGCTGATCCAGCACAACCTCGGCGGCGTGCGCTACCTGCAGGATCGCAACGCCGAAGCGCGGAAGCTCTGGGAAAGCGCGCTGGATACACGGATAGCGCTGTACGGCGAAAACTCCGGCCCCGCCGCGACGACGCTCTACAACCTCGCCATGCTCGCCGACGACGAGCGCGATCCGGCCAAGGCCGAAGCCCTGTTCCGCCGGGCGCTCGCGGCCTATGTCGCCGACAAGGGCGAGCACCATCCCGATGCGGAACTCACGCGCTACTCCCTCGCCGGCGTGCTGCTCGACGTGAACCGCGCCGCTGAAGCCGTGCCGCTGCTGGAATCGGTATTGCCGGCCTACGAACGTTCCTACGGTCCGCACCACGCCATGGTGCGCGAGGTGCTGCAGCGCCTGCAGGATGCCTACGCGGATTCCGATCGCGCGGCGGATGCGGACGCGTTGCAGGCACGGCTCGCTGCGTTCGACGAGGAAGCCATGCCCGCCGAGGCATCGCCGTAGCGCCGTCGCAAGGGGATACGGGTCAGGAGCAGCGGCCCGCAACGCTGTCCGCCGCGCGGCGCTCCCAGGCAGCCCTTGCTGCCGCCGGCAGCGACGCGTCGTCGAGCGCGGACATCATCTGTCTGACGAGTTCGCAGGCATCGCGTCCGCTGGCCGCGGCAGCGCGGATCGCCAGGACGAAGGCACGCGGGGTTGCGCGGTTGGACAGGTTGAGACGGGCCCAGTGCCAGGCACGTTCGGGGTTCGCGCCGGGCCCGAGATAAAACGCCGCAGCATGGTCGGCGAAGGCCAGCGGATGGCGCCGCAGCAGGGATTCGTAGCGTTGCGCGGCGAGGGCGATGTCGCGATTCGCGCCGGTCGCGTCGCCGGCGCGCTGCCGGATTTCACCGAGCAAGGCGATGGCTTCCGGCTCTCGCGTGGCTTCGGCAACGGGCGCGAGCCGATCGGCCGCGGAGGTCAGGTCGCCTCGTGCGAATTCCAGTTCGGCTTTGTGGACCGTCGCCGTCGCGAATTCGGGAAGGTAGGCCAATGCCTGCGCGTAGAGGGTTTCGCCGCGCTCGGTATCGCCTGCCTGCTCGGACCACATCAGGCCGCGCGCGAAGTGAACCCATGCGTAGGGAAACGGCGACGTCGTCCGCAGGTCGTGGAGTGCGAGGCGATAGCGCCGGTCCGCCTCCGCGTACCTTCCCAGTTCCGCGTAGGCAGACGCGAGCGCGCTGTGAGCGGCATATCCCGGACGGGCGTCCGCTTCGCTCTCCAGATGCGCAAGCGCCTCGGCGGCACGCCCGGTCGCAATCGATATCGTCGCCCGCAGCGCGGCGATTCGCTGCGCGTCGGCACCGCTGCGCCGGGCTTGGTCGAGATCGGCGATGGCGTCGCCGAACCGATGCGTCGCAGCCCGGGTGCGGGCCCGCAGCAGCAGGTTGCCGGCGCTCGCGGGCAGCGATTCCGCCAGCGTCGCCGCTTCCTCCAGAGCACCGTCGTTCGCGAGGAAGCGGGATTGGGCGAGGAGCCGGTCGATGCGCTGTTCCGGATCGGCCGACTGCGCAAGCCCGTGGTCGAGATTGGCAGTGGCGATCGCGCCGGCGGTCGTCGTCGCCCGCGTCTGGGCGGCGACTGGAATGCCGGCGCCGACGAACGCCAGCGCCATCCCGATCCGGAAGGCGAGGCGGTTCTTCATGGTTCGGCCAGGAACGGGAACTGCACGCTCGAAGGCGACCGGTCGTCCTGCGTCACGCCGTCGTCCACACCTGTCCGCGTGCCGTTGATCAACAACGATCGGTACACCTCGATCGCATCGCTGTCCGGCGTGCGGCCGCCGCAGTCGGAGGACGATCCGTTCTCGCCGGTCTCCACCGCGAGATAGCGCCGGCATTGCGTATGGCGGCTGTCGACCCACAGACGATCGTCCGCGAGCAGTCTGGCCAAGGCTCCATAGCGATCTGCCGTCGTCGTTGGCGCGGCCAGCCACTGGTTGCCGCAGATGCCGTCGAAGGCATCGTAGAGGCCCAGCGCGCGCCGCAGGTCGGGCGCAAAGGCGTTCCAGTCTTTGCTTGCGGCGCGGTTGTACTGGTCCTTGCGCTGGCCGGCGGCTTCTTCGGCAGCGAACAGACCGATCAGCGCGTTGCCGGTCAGCGTTCGTCCGATCCGGTCCAGCCGTGCGCGGGGCCGGAGTCCGCGATCTCCGGCTCTGCCCGCATGGGCATAGGTTCCCGCCCAGACTGCGAGCAGCGGTCCTCCGCGATCGACGGCATCCACGTCGATCGACACGACCAGCGCCGCGGTCGACCAGCCGGCGAGGAAATTCGTGGCCGGCCCGCCGTCGGTGTGACGCCAGCGATCGCGCATTTCGCCGGCGATGCCGGCATCGAATCCCGGACAGCCCGCGGCATCTTTCACGGCGCCCGCCTTCAGCGCGCGCTCGGCCACTTCGTAAGCCTGCCGCGTGCCGCGCACGTTGTTCGCGAACGGATCGTCACGCACACCGGCGAATACGCGGAAGCGGCGCCGCGCGCTCTCGATGCCCGTCGGGTCGACCGGGTTGCCGGCCGCACTATCGTTCTGCGTGTCGCAGCGAATCCGGCCGGCACTGTCGAAACGGCAGTCGACCGTCGTCGTCGCTGAGGTCTTGCCCAGGCGCCGGCCGCTGTCGATGTGGAACACATAGGCGATCCGGTCGGAGAACCGCTTGCCGACGATGTCCATGACCAGGTTCAGGCGCCGCCCGTCGGCGGACATCCAGGCATACAGATCGCCGATGTCGGCGGCGGGATCCGCGATCACGGCCGGTGTGTCGAGGTGGTCCGACGCTCGCGCCGCCGGCGATGCGGCAAGCGCGGCGATCGCGGCAACGGCGATCGCGTTCAGCGCACGACATGACGTTTTCATGATGAGCTCTCCCGTCGGAATCCGTCGGCTCAGCGCTTCGGCGTCTGAGGCGCCCAGGCGTTCCACAGCGCGCGCGCTTCGTGCGCGATCACCTCCGGCCGTTCTTCGGGCCAGAACAGCTTGCCGTCCTCGAGCCGACGAACGCCTCGCGATCGGCCGAACACGCGGTCGAGGTAGTCCGCGTTCGCCGGCGAGAAAATCGTGTCGGCCATGCCCCAGATCACGCGCGCGGGTGCGCGGCTGCGCCGCAGCGACGCCTCGATACCGCGCAGCGGATTGCGCGCGAGCGCGACGGCATAGGCGTTGGCGAGCCCGGTACGTCGGCGCGTCGAGAGCAGGGGGCCGAAATAGGTGTCGACCGCCTCGTCGGTCGGGTGCGCGCGATCTGCGTAGCACATGCCGCCGATACCTGCGGACGAGCGGGCGAGGGCGGGATTTTCCCACCAGGGCGCCAGCCATTCGTCCACGAATCTGCCCTCGCGCGCGAGCTCGATCACAGGCTGCATCGCCGCGGGCGGGCTCTCGATTTCGGTATCGCAGTTGGTCAGCAGCAGCGTGCGGACGCGTCGCGGATGACGTATCAGCAGGAGCTGTGCGATCGCGCCGCCGCTGTCGCTCGCGACGAGATCCACGCTGTCCAGACCCAGCCGATCGAGGAACGCGACGAGCATCGCGACCTGGTCGTCCGGCCCGACGGCCTGTCCTTCGGCGACCTGGGTATAGCCCATGCCGAGGAAGTCCGGTGCGATGCAGCGCCGGTACGGCGAAAGCTGTTCCAGCGCGCCGCGCCATTGATAGCCGTTGAGCGGAAAGCCGTGCAGGAACACCGCCGCATCGCCGCTGCCTCGCTCGACATAGGCGATGTTGCCGAACGCGGTCGGCACGTAGCGCCGCCTGCCGTGGAACTCCGCGGCTTCCGGCGTCCGGCCGCTTTCGCGCGACCCGGCGTCATCCGCGCCGACCCAGGCCGAAACGGCCAGCGAACCGCCGATCGCGGCCGCCGTTCCGAGAAACTGTCTGCGATTCATGCGGCGACTCCTTCGAACGGATCGGTGCCCGCCGCGGCTTCTTCGCGGCAAGGCTCGCCCGTGCCGCCGCCAAAAGGCGGCAACGGGGAAATGTGTAGTGGTCACGCGCGCGGCCGGATGCGGCGCGCAGCCGTAGTAGACGCTGCGGCCGGAACGCCTGCTATCGAATTCTTAAGGAAACCGGAAACGAGCCGGCGATCGGCTTCGGAGCGTCGAGCGCACAGCCGGGAGAGTCACGGCGGCAGCGCGGACTGGCGGAACTCGCTCGGCGTGCGCCCGTAGGCTTGCTGGAATGCCGCCGTGAAATGGCTGTGGCTGGAGAAGCCGAGGTCGTGGCTCAGCGCGCTCAGGTCTTCGTATTCGCCGAGCAGATCGAGCGCGCGCGCCAGGCGCAGACGCAGCTGATAGCGGTACAGCGGCACGCCTTCGACTTCGCGAAAGCTCTGCGTCAGATACACCGCCGACACGCCGACCTCGGCAGCGACTTCGGCCAGCGACCAGCGACGCGCGAGGTCGCTGACGAGCACGCGCTTGGCGCGATCGACGAGGCGCTGGCGGCGCTGGCTGCCGCCGGCAGCGTGCGTGGTACGCGGACCGATCGCGCGCTGCACCAGGGTCAAGGCGAGGCTTTCGGCCTCGAGCGGATCGGCCGTGCCTTCATGAAGACTGTGGCGCAGCAGCGCGACCAGCACTTGCGCACGCGGATCGATACGCAGCCGGTGCTCGCGGAACCGCACGGGTTCGCCGTCCTGCAGCAGCTTCGCCGGCGCGATCTCGCGCAGCAGCGCTTCATCCACCGTCACGACGAGACTCGCATCGCCGTCGGACTGCGGATGGCTGATCTCGTACGGCTCGCCCGCGTTGAAGAACTGCACCTGACTGGCGTCGGCCACGACGTCTTCACCGTCGAGGTGCCGCAGGTAGCTGCCGCGGTACGGAAAGCC
Organism: uncultured Lysobacteraceae bacterium; assembly: GCA_946482585.1. The sequence continues at coordinate 2,765 of CAMLSI010000212.1, read as the reverse complement.
GAGCTGCGTGCGCGAGGGACAGCCGTCTTCGCGTCCGCCGCGACGGACGCAGGCGACGTCGCCGACGTCGATCAACGACGTCTGCAGCAGCGTACGGACGGTCGAGTCGGGCATCGCAGGAGTCGGGTCGGCGGCGGCGCACTCATTGAAACCACGTTTGCGGCGGGCAGCGCAAATTCCAGCCAGATCGAACGAGGTCGCTAGGCCGACTTGCGCGCGTGACGGCCCTCATTCAGGCATTCACCGCGCGCCCAGGCGTCGTGCTCCTGAGCCAGGAGATTGCGCACCTGGTCCAACGAGAAGCTCGGGCGGCAGCTGCGAGAGCCCGGCCATGCAAGGCCGGACCGCAGACGGCCGCACGCTCGCGCGCGAGGCCTGCCTTCTCGAATTCGCGCAGGACCTGGCGAAGATCGCGCGCATGCCGCTGAGGACCACCGGCGGGATCCGCAGGCGTGCGATCGCAGAGCGCGTCGTGACTGGCGGAATGGCTCTGGTGGGACTCGGCACGGCGCTGGCCTATGACCCGGATCTGCCGAGTCGCTGGCAACACACCGAGGCGGCGGCCAAGCCAGTCTCGGTGAACTGGAAGAACGAGGCGCTGGCCAGCCTCGCCGCGATGGCCACCGTGCGTCGCCAACTGCACCGAACGTCGAGGCGGAAATCCGCAAACGCGGAGCGTCGTACGAGAAAGCGCTCTTTCCCTTTGCGCCGAAGGTCGCCGCCGACGGCCGGCTGAGCACCGGCCAGAATCCGAACTCGGCGAGGGCGACCGCCAAGGCCGTAGCCGGCCTCCTGTAGCCGGCTCGAACGCCGGGAAGCCCGCCGCTGCCGACATTCCGGGTGGCGGGCCTCGTCGTTGAGGCACGCGCCCGGAAGTCGGCGCACGAATCATTCGACGGTCACCGACTTCGCGAGATTGCGCGGCTGATCCACGTCGGTGCCCTTGAGCACGGCGACGTGATACGCGAGCAGTTGCAGCGGGATGTTGAACACGGCCGGCGCGACCAGGCTTTCGCCGACGGCCAGACGCAGCAGCGCGCCGCGGTCGGCGTCGAGCTTCACGTCGACGGCAGCGTCGGCGATCACGAACAGTTCGCCGCCGCGCGCGCGGACCTCTTCGAGATTCGACTTCAGCTTTTCGAGCAGCTGATTGTTGGGCGCCACGGCGATCACGGGCATGTGCTCGTCGACGAGCGCGAGCGGGCCGTGCTTGAGTTCGCCGGCGGGATACGCTTCGGCGTGGATGTAGGAGATTTCCTTGAGCTTCAGCGCGGCTTCGATGGCGATCGGATAGCTCGCGCCGCGGCCGAGGAACAGCGCGTGCTGCTTGTCGACGAAGCGTTCGGCCAGGGTCGCGATCTGCGGTTCGAGCTGCAGCGCCTCGGCGACGAGCCGCGGCAGCGCCGAGAGTTCGGCGACCAGCTGTTCATAGCGCGAATCGGCGATGCCGTTGAGACGCGCGAGTTCGAGGCAGAGCAGGCAGAGCGCGGCGAGCTGGGTCGTGAAGGCCTTGGTCGAGGCGACACCGATTTCCGGACCGGCGCGCGTCATCAGCACGAGGTCGGATTCGCGCACCAGCGAGGATTCCGGCACGTTGCAGACCGCGAGCGCGGCGAGATAGCGCGCGCTCGCCTTGCCGCTGCGCAGCGCGGCGAGCGTGTCGGCGGTCTCGCCCGATTGCGACACGGCGACGAACAGCGTGTCGGCCGGCACCACGGTGTCGCGGTAGCGATATTCGCTCGCGACCTCGACCGAACAGGGCAGGCCGGCCAGCGCCTCGATCCAGTACCGCGCGACCATGCCGGCGTGGTAGCTCGTGCCGCAGGCGACGATGTGCACGTGCTTCACGCGGGCCAGGAGTTTTTCCGCATCGACGCCGAACACGTTCGGCAGGATGCGCGAGCCGTTGATGCGCCCTTCGAGCGTGCGCGCGACGGCTTCGGGCTGCTCGTGGATTTCCTTGAGCATGTAGTGGCGGTATTCGCCGCGCTCGACCGCGTCGGCAGTCAGGTCGGTCTCGCGCACGTCGCGCGAGACGTCGTGCCCGTCGCCGTCGAAAATGCGGTAGCCGTCGCGGCGGATCTCGACGATGTCGCCTTCGTCGAGGTAGATGAAGCGGTTGGTCACGCGCAGCAGGGCCTGCACGTCCGAGCCGATGAAATGTTCGCCGAGGCCGACACCGACGACGAGCGGGCTGCCGCGGCGCGCGCCGACGACGCGATCGGGCTCGCGCGCCGACAGCACCGCGATCGCATAGGCGCCGTGCAGCCGCTGTGTCGCGCGCACGACGGCGGCGACGAGGTCGAGGCCTTCGCGCTGGAGCGCGTCGACGAGATGCGCGATGACTTCCGTATCGGTTTCGGAACTGAAGGCGTAGCCCTTTTCCTGCAGCTCGCGGCGCAGTTCCTCGTGGTTCTCGATGATGCCGTTGTGCACGACCGAGATCAGGTCGGACGAGACGTGCGGATGCGCGTTGTGGGTGCTGGGCACGCCGTGCGTGGCCCAGCGCGTATGCGCGATGCCGATGCGCGCCGGCGCCGGATCGGCGCCCAGCAGGTGTTCGAGGTCGCGCACCTTGCCCTTGGTACGGCGGCGCGCGAGCAGGCCGTCCTGGAGCACGGCCAGCCCGGCCGAGTCATAGCCGCGGTATTCCAGCGCCTGCAGGCCGGCGATCAGGATGGGGCCGACTTCCCGATCGGCGACGGCACCTACGATTCCACACATAGCGAACTCCAGAAAGTGAACCCGACCCATTGCAGCGGCGC
>CAMLSI010000211.1 GCA_946482585.1 uncultured Lysobacteraceae bacterium | reverse complement strand
CGAGCACGACGGCGAGGCCCGGATGCGACTTGCCGGCGGCGACGCGGGCGCCGACACGGCCCTTGATGCGCTCCAGCAGTTCGTCGGCGATGCGTTTGCCGTCCAGTATCCGGGCGGTCATGTGTCGGCGGTTCCAGGGCCGGCTCGCGGCCGGCGATCAGGGGCGTCGCGCTCGGCGCGCGGGTAACCGGGCACGGGCCCGGCGCAACAAGGCGCGCATTATCCATGTCCGGCAGTGCCGCCTCAAACCGCGCGTTCGCGGCGCTCAGCTACCATGCAGTTTTTTCGCGGAGAATCGCCCATGCCCTCGTCTACCGTCGAACTCGAAGCCGCGGCGTTTCGCCGCCTGCTCGCGCACCTGAACGCACGCAGCGACGTGCAGAACATCGACCTCATGATCACCGCGGGCTTCTGCCGCAACTGCCTCGCCGACTGGTACCGCGACGCCGCAGCGGAACGCGGTATCGAGCTCAGCAAGGATGCCGCGCGCGAACAGGTCTACGGCATGCCGTTCGCGCAGTGGAAGCAGCAACATCAGAAGGAAGCGACGCCGAAACAGCTCGCGGCATTTGAGCGGGCGCAGAAGGAGCATGGGTGAGGGCGTGATTCGGCGGTGCGGCTGGAACCCATCCCCACTCCGTACCCTCGTCTCAGCTACGAGCCAAAGCGTGTGGTCGCCATCGGCGAGCACACGCTACCGGAATCGGCCCTCAGGAAATGGATTCGGCCCCACCCATGTACGGCCGCAGCGCTTCCGGAATCGCGATCGACCCGTCGGCCTGCTGGTAGTTTTCCATCACCGCGATCATCGCGCGTCCGACTGCGACGCCCGAGCCGTTCAAGGTGTGCACGAGTTCGGGCTTGCCCGTTTCCGGATTGCGCCAGCGCGCGAGCATGCGGCGCGCCTGGAAATCGCCGCAGTTCGAGCACGACGAAATCTCGCGGTAGGTGTCCTGCGACGGCAGCCAGACTTCGAGGTCGAAGGTCTTGGTCGCACCGAATCCCATGTCGCCCGTGCACAGCAGCATGCGGCGATACGGCAGCGCCAGCGCCTCGAGCACCTTTTCCGCGCAGCGGGTCATGCGCTCGTGCTCGGCGTCGCTCTCCGACGGCCTGGCGATGCTGACCAGTTCGACCTTCTCGAACTGATGCTGGCGGATCATGCCGCGCGTATCCCGGCCATGCGATCCGGCCTCGGCGCGGAAGCACATCGAATGCGCGGTGTAGCGCTGCGGCAGCGAATCGGCATCGACGATGCTGTCGCGCACGAGGTTCGTCAGCGGCACTTCCGAAGTCGGAATCAGGTAACGCTTCGCATCGCCGACGGCGGTCGCGAACAGGTCGTCCTCGAACTTCGGCAACTGGCCCGTGCCCAGCATCGAGTCGGCATTGACGATCAGCGGCACGTTGGTTTCGAGATAGCCGTGCGAGTTCGAGTGCAGGTCGAGCATGAACTGCGCGAGCGCGCGATGCAGCCGCGCGAGTTCGCCGCGCAGCACCGTGAAGCGGGCGCCCGACAGCTTCGCGCCGGCGTCGCCGTCGAGCCAGCCCTTGCGCACACCGAGGTCGACGTGATCGCGCACCGCGAAGTCGAAGCGGCGCGGCGTGCCCCAGCGATGCTGCTCGACGTTGCCGGACTCGTCCGCACCCAGCGGCACCGATTCGTGCGGCAGGTTGGGAATGCCCTGCGCGATGTCGGCCAGACGCTGCTGCACGTCGGCGAGGCGTGCTTCATTGGCCTTGAGCGCATCGCCGATGCCGCCGACCTCCGCCATGAGTGCCGACGCGTCCTCACCCTTGCCCTTGGCCATGCCGATCTGCTTGGACAGCGTGTTGCGCCGGTTCTGCAGGTCCTGGGTTTCGACCTGGACCGCCTTGCGCTGTGACTCCAGCGCTTCGATCGCGGCTTTGTCGAGCACGTATCCGCGCGTCGCCAGGCGTTCGGCCACGACGTCGAGCTGGCCGCGCAGCAGGGCTGGGTCAAGCATGGCAATCCTTGGGAATTCAACGGGGTCGGCGATTATCGCCGGGGCGATAGCCAGAAACCAGGGATCCGTCGACAGGGACCGGGAACGCCCGCGCGGCGCCGGCCCGTTCGCCACGTTCCGCCGGCTAGTCGGTTCTTCCCCTCACCCAGAACACCATGAGTCCCGCAGCCGCCAGCGCGCAGAGCGAGCCGAACGCAAATGCCGCCACCGGCGCGACATCGGACCACAGCCAGCCGAACAGCAGCGACGCGGGCAGCAAGGTGATGCCCGAGACGAGGTTGTACCAGCCGAACGCGGTGCCGGCCTGTTCGCCGGGCACGAGGTCGGCGACGAGCGCTTTTTCCGCACCTTCGGTCGCGGCGAGGAACAGACCGTAGCCAGCGAACAGCGGCCAGAGCAGCCAGGGCTGCGCCGGCAGTAGGCCGAACACGAGATAGAACGCGGCGTAGAGGCTCCAGCCGCCGATGATCAGTCGGCGCCGGTCGACGCGGTCCGACCAAGCCGACAGCGCCGGGCCGAACGCGGCTGCGACGAAGCAGACCAGCGCCCAGATCAACGGCACCTGCGCTTCGCCGAGGCCGAGCTCTCGCGCGCGCAGCAGCAGGAACATGTTCGAGGAGTTTCCCAATGTGAACAATGCCAGCGCGACCAGGTAACGGCGCAGCGCGCGCGGCTGATCCGACAGGTTCCAGCGGAACGGCCTGGGCTTGAGCGCGACGCGTTCGGGTTCGCGCACGTACAGGGTCAGCACGATCACGGCGACTGCCGGCACGATGGCCCAGAAGAACACCTCGCGCAGCGTGAAGCCGAGACCGAGCAGTCCGGCCGCGAGCAGCGGCCCGACCACGGCGCCCAGGTTGTCCATCGCACGATGCAGGCCGAACGCGAGGCCGCGCGATTCGGCCGCGACGCTCAAAGCCAGCAGCGCATCGCGCGGCGCGGCGCGCAGACCCTTGCCGAGGCGATCGGCGAAGCGGCACGCGAGCACGCCGAGCCAGCTCGTCGACAGCGCGATCAGCGGCCGCACGAGACCGGAAACCGCATAGCCCGCGACGACCCAGCCGCGCATGTGCCGCAGGCGGTCGGCCAGTACGCCGGCGACGAGCTTGAGCACGCTGCCGAACGCTTCGGCGATGCCTTCGATCAGGCCCAGTGCCTTGGGTCCGGCCATGAGCACACTGGCGAGATACAGCGGCACGAGCGGATAGATCATGTCGCTCGCGGCGTCGTTGACGAAGCTGATCAGGCCGAGCAGCCAGACCGTGCGCGGCAGCGACAGGGCGGCGCGGATCATTCGGCCGCGTCGACTTCGGGGCTGCGCGCGAGCGCCGCTGCGCGGGCCGCGCGCAGCTCGCGCAATTTCTCGGCGATGCGCGCTTCGAGACCGCGCTCGGTCGGCTGATAGAACTCGCGCCCGATCAGCGCATCGGGCAGGCATTGCTGATCGAGTGCGATCCCACCTTCGACATCATGGTCGTACCGATAGCCTTTGCCGTAGCCGAGGCTCTTCATGAGTTTCGTCGGCGCGTTGCGGATCGCCATGGGAACGTCCAGGGTTCCGCTCGCGCGGACCTCGGCACGCACCTCGCCGAACGCGCGATAGACCGCGTTGCTCTTGGCCGCGACGGCCAGGTAGACGACGAGCTGCGCGAGCGCGAGTTCGCCTTCGGGACTGCCCAGGCGATCGAAAGTTTCCCAGGCCTCGATGGCCATGCCGATCGCGCGCGTGTCGGCGAGGCCCACGTCTTCGACAGCCATGCGCGTCAGGCGTCGCGCGAGATAGGACGGATCGCAGCCGCCGTCGAGCATGCGCGTGAACCAGTACAGCGCCGCGTCCGGATCGGACGAACGGACCGATTTGTGCAGCGCCGAGATCTGGTCGTAGAACTGCTCGCCGCCCTTGTCGAAACGCCGCGTGCGATCGGCCAGCACCTGCGTCAGCGTGGCTTCGTCGACGAGGCCGTCGTCGGCGAGCTCGGCCGCGATCTCGAGCAGGGTCAGCGCGCGGCGCACGTCGCCGTCGGCCGCCTGCGCGATGAGCTCCAGACCCGAATCGTCGACGCGCAGCTTCAGCGCGCCGAGCCCGCGTTCCGTATCCGCCAGCGCGCGGCGCAGCGCCGCGACGATGTCGCCCTGCCCCACGGCCTCGAGCACATGCACGCGGCAGCGCGACAGCAAGGCGGAATTGAGCTCGAACGAAGGATTCTCCGTGGTCGCGCCGACGAAAATGATCACGCCCTTCTCGATATGCGGCAGGAACGCATCCTGCTGCGCCTTGTTGAAGCGGTGCACCTCGTCGACGAACAGCACGGTGCGCACGCCGCGCGCGAAGTTCGCGGCCGCCTCGTCGAGCGCCGCGCGCACGTCGGCAAGCCCGGACAGCACCGCTGATATCGCGCGGAACTGCGCATCGGCATAGCGCGCGAGCAGCAGCGCGAGCGTGGTCTTGCCGCAGCCCGGCGGCCCCCAGAGGATCATCGAGTGCACGTGGCCCGACTCGACCGCGCGCCGCAGCGGCTTGCCCGGCGCGACCAGGCGCGCCTGGCCGACGATCTCGCCGAGCTCGCGCGGCCGCATGCGCTCGGCCAGAGGCTTGAGTCCTTCGGGTTCGGCGAACAGGCCGGCGCTGGCGGGGACGGCGGTTTTTCGGGGCATGTCGATAGGATAATCGTTAATCGGCCGGGCCGGGTCGTGTTCCACAGGTATACAAATCAGCCTGGACGGCGGCAGCGCGGCCGCGGGGCGTCCGTGCGCCGCGACTGCCTGCGCCGCCGGACGTTCTGCTAAGTTCCGGCTTTCGCCATTGCCGCCGAAGTGCCGTCATGCCGTCGAGTTCCACCCTGCTCCGCGCCCTCGCCACGTCGTTCGCCGTTCTTGCCCTGCCCGCCGCCGCCGCGACCGTCTGCTTCGACGACGCCGAGCTCGTCGTCCCGGCCACGACCGAAGGCCTCTACATCAATCTGCTGACCGGCGTGTCCGCGCCGACCGAGGGTGGCGCGCCGGGCTTCGACTTCGACCCGTATGCGGCCGCCAGTACGACGCCGGCGGATCAGCTTCGCTTCTATTGGGGTTCCGCGGCGACAGGCAACGGCGGCGTCGTCACGTCCGGCGACAGTTATGCCGTGCTGGCGCCGGGCGCGAGCATAGGCCCGGCCCAACTGTATTCACGTGCCGCGATCACGGGCGATGTTTCCGCCTGGCTAGCCGGCGTCACGCGCGGCTACCTCGGCGTGCGTTTTCGCAACGAACAGAGCAGCCAGATCAACTACGGCTGGATCGTGCTGTCGACGGGGACCGGACTCGGCTTTCCGGTCACCGTGCACGGCTGGTGCTTCGACGACAGCGGTGCCGCCGTCGTCATCCCTGACGCGATCTTTGCCGACACGTTCGGCGGCTGATCCGCGTCAACGCGCACGCCGCAGCATGCGCTGCCGGTAGATCGCATAGGCGAGCCCGCTCGCACCGGTGATGGCCGCGGGCAGCAGCAGCACGTTTTCGCGCAGCCGGGCGAAGCCGGTCGCGCCGGCGAGCGCGCCGAGCGCGAAGCCGAGCACGATCAGCAGATACAGGTTGCGCCGGCGCGCATCATGGCCGAGTCCGCGCAGCCACTGGCCGAGAATGATGCCGAGGTCGGTGAAGATGCCCGATACGTGCGTCGTACGCAGCACCGCGCCGCTGTAGGTGCTGGCCATCGCGTTCTGCAGGCCGCAGGCCGCGGTCGCAACGCAGATGCCCGCGGTCGAATGATGACGCAGCAGCGGAATCGCAAGCAGCAGCAACAGCGCTTCGAGCAAGAGCGCGACGCCGTAGCGCCGGCCGAGCCGCAGGGTGCTGTCGCCGATGAGCGCGCCGCTGAGCGCCGCACCGGCGAAGAAACTCGCGAGGAACGCGAGCAGTTCGAGCGCGAGCAGCGTCTGCCCCTCGGCGACGGCGACGCCGAACAGCGTCGTCGTGCCGGTCAGATGCGTGATCGCCTGATGGCCGAACGCGAGAAACCCCACCGCGTTGACCATGCCCGCGACCGAAGCCAGTGCGAACGCACCGGCGCCGACCCAGCGCGGCAGCGAGGCGACGACCATCAGTCTTTGATCGGATGTACTTCGGCTTCCGGCTTGATCTCGCCGATCACGTCGACCCCGGCCGGCGGCGTGAAGCGGAACGTATCGGCGCCGAGCTTGGGATTGCGCTGCCAGTCGGTGTATTTCGTGTCGGTACGATTGCCGAGCGTGTCCTTGAACACCATGCGGCTCAGCACGACTGCCCCGCCGCACTCGCGCTTCGCCGCCTCCCTGCAGCCGAAACCGAGGTCGGCGTATTCGAACTCGCTTTCCTTGGCTTTCGAGGTGAGCCGCAGCCACAGCAGGCCGTCGCGCTCGCCCTGCTCCGCCGCGGCGAAGTCGCGATCGAGGAGGCTCACGTCGGTCAGCACGGTCAACGGGCTGTGCGCTTCTTCGATGCTCTGGCTGCGCACAGTGACCTGCTCCAGGTCGGGATCGTAGATCCAGACGTGCATGCCGTCGGCGACGATCAGCTGCTGGTAGGGCTTGGTCACGCTCCAGCGGAACTGTCGCGGCGCCTGTACCGCGAGGCTGCCGCTCGATGCCTTGCCCGGCTGATCGTTCGCGTCGAACACGCGCTGATCGAAATTCGCCGATACGGTCTGCAGCCCGTTCGCAAAACTGTCCAGACGCGCGCGCGCGGTTTCGGCGGACGCGCCGGTCGCAGCGCAGATCAGGCACACGGCAAGCAGCAGGCGGGTCGGCATGGCGTTCATTCGTTGCTCGGAAGGGTGGCGGCGTGGACCGACGCCTGCGCGGCAGGTTCCCGTACCGCCAGACGTGCATTCAGTTCGGCGAGAAATTCGCGCGGCTGATCGAGGCCGAGATCGAGGGTGTCGACACGGCGTTCCATGCCGAACCAGCCCGTGATCGCGCGCGGTTCGCGCAGCACGACGCGCACGTTCGGCTCGCCGGCGTCGCTGAGCCGCAGCACGCCGGGCGCACGGCGCGGCGTCTCGTCGCGGCGCGCCTCGACCCGTGCGATCGCGTTCAATGGTACGGCCGCCTCGGCGACGGCAAGACCGTAGCGCAGGTACAGCGTGTCGCGCGACAGCGAGATCGGGCAGCGCAGACTCGCGCGGTAGTGGCCGGACATGAACGCGAGCGACAGCAGGGTCAGTACCGTGAGCACCCAGGCCGCGACATTGTTCGCGAACATCATGAGCATCACGTGGCCGATCGGCAGATCGATGAGCATCAGGATCAGGAACGCTTGCTGATTGCTCGCATTCCCGTCCTTGCGGTCGTAGCGGAAGTGCGCGTCGCCGGCATAGTCCCAGCGGCGGCGCGAGCCGGCGAATACGTGCAGCCACATGCGCAGGTCGAAGGCCATGATGCGCGCGGCCAGCGAGGTGCCGAGCCGCCGCTGGACGCCCTCGCGCAGCGCGTAGTCCGGATTGCGGTCGCGCGCGAGCCGCAGCACGAGGCGCAGCATGCTCAGGATGATGCCGATCTCGAGCGCGGCGACGAGGCCTATGCCGAGGTTGCGCGCAAGGCGCAGCCCGGACCAGAGCGGCCCGCTCGTATCCGGCAACAGCTGCGTGGCCACCCAGACGCCGGCGCCCGCGAGTGCGACTGCACCGAGCCAGGCGCGCCGGCGATCGCGCCGGTGCAGCCACCAGTACACGGCCGGCACGGTCAGCAGCAGGTCGAACGCGATCGGCCACTGCGGCAGTCCGCCGCTGTCGCGCAGCCAGTCGGGCTGCTGACGCAGCATCAGCCAGCTGGCCAGGTAGGCGGCGAGTGCGAAACCCAGCGCCCAGAGCGTGGCGCGTCGTCGTTCGGTCGGACTCATCCCGCGTGCGGCGGCGTTCATGACATTTCCTCGTGGAGTTTCGAATCCTGGCGTTCAGAGCTCCGGCGGCGGCGGCGCGAGCACGGTGCGGTTGCCGTTGTGCTCGGGCGCGCTGACGACGCCCTGCTGTTCCATGAGCTCGACGAGACGCGCGGCGCGGTTGTAACCGATCTTGAGGCGGCGCTGCACGCCGGAAATCGACGCGCGCCGCGACTCCGTCACGATGCGCACGGCCTGGTCGTAGAGTTCGTCGTAATCGGCGTTGCCCTCGCTGATCTCCTCGGGCAGACCGGTCTCGCCGATGACCTTGCCGTCGTTCGTGGTCTGCACTTCCAGGAGCACGCCCTCAATGTATTCGGGACGGCCCTGCGCGCGCAGCCATTCGACGACGCGATGCACTTCGTGGTCGTCCACGAACGCGCCGTGCACGCGTTCCGGCGTCGCGGTGCCCGGCGGCAGATAGAGCATGTCGCCGTGCCCGAGCAGCGCTTCGGCGCCGGACTGGTCGAGAATCGTGCGCGAGTCGATCTTGCTCGACACCTGGAACGCGATGCGAGTCGGGATGTTGGCCTTGATCAGACCCGTGATCACGTCGACCGACGGACGCTGGGTCGCGAGGATCAGGTGCACGCCGGCCGCGCGCGCCTTCTGTGCGAGCCGCGCGATGAGTTCTTCGACCTTCTTGCCGACAATCATCATCATGTCGGCGAATTCGTCGATGATGATGACGATGTACGGCAACGGCTGCAGCGGTTCGGCGCGGCGTTCGGGCTGCGACGCATCGGGCCGGAACAGGGGGTCGAGCAGCGGCTGGCCCGCGTCTTCGGCTTCCCGGATCTTCTTGTTGAAGCCTGCCAGGTTGCGCACGCCGGTCGCTGCCATGAGCTTGTAGCGTCGCTCCATTTCGGCGACGCACCAGCGCAACGCGTTGGCCGCCTCCTTCATGTCGGTCACGACCGGCGCGAGCAGATGCGGAATG
>CAMLSI010000210.1 GCA_946482585.1 uncultured Lysobacteraceae bacterium | reverse complement strand
CGTCCGGCCGATCCGGCAGGTAGCGGACCCGGGTCGGCTGTCCGGCGCGAAACCCATCGAGCGCCTGGTTCGAGATCGCGGCGCGAGTGATGACGGTGCGCCCGTCCTGATTCGTGAACGTGATGTCGGCGCGAAAGGTGACGTGGTCGCCGCTGCGCTTGATCTTCTTGCTGTTGTCGATCGACTGGACTGCGGCCTGCAATCCGTGTCGCTCGACGGCACGGCTTTCGTCGTAGAGCAGGGCGGAATGGCCCAGCACGAACGCGCCGATCAGGAGAGCCAGCATCGGCAGCAGGGTGCGGCGGATTGCGATCGCCATGGGCATCGCCCTGATTGTCGGTGGGGAGCAGTCTAGCAGCGCGTCGGGAAGCGACGGGCGTTCGCCGGGTGCGTGCGGGGCCGGACTGCGATCGTGAGCGGCATTCCACCGATCCACTTCGGCGGATATGGATCCGTACGCGTTGTACTATATTTTTCAAATTATAAATATTTAGTTTGATGCGTCTCTGCGGGCCGGCTGCTGCGCGATACGATGTCGAGTCCTCGCTGCGGAGGCCTCGTGTATCGTCGGTCCGGCAGCGGCCGAGAGCGGATCGCCGGTCGCGACAGACGGGCCACGCCGATACGGCGGCACGCAATGACTTCCGTCACTTACTAGTGTTGTAGGTCACTAGCACACTAAAGCTCCCAACGAGAGGAGCACCGCATGAAACGCACGCTGCTGTCCCTGACCCTGCTGGCTGCGGGCCTGATCGGCCCGGTTTCCGTGCTGACCGCCCAGGAGGTCGCCCCGAGCCAGGTTCGCGTCGCCAGCCTGAGCGCACCGGACCCTGCCAACGAAATCAAACAGTTGGCCCAGTTGTTCCGGGCCGGCGACCTGGCCGGTCTCGCCCAGGCGCTGACGCCGCGATCGAAATGGGAAGCGGCGCGCATGGCGTTCGAAAAGCACCGCAGCAAGCCCACGAGCGAGGCCGAGCGCGCGCGCTTTGCCGAAAACATGCGGCAGATCACGGCGCCCGACGCCGTGGATCAACTGATGCGCAAGATCGAGCCGGAGCTGGTCAAGGCGCGCCAGCAACTGCCGGCCATGCTGCTGATGGCCTTCGGCGCGATGCAGTTCGCCGTCAATTCCTCGGAAACCAAGCTGACCGATGCCCAACGCGAAGCCCTGCGCAGCGCATTGCCCGGCATCCAGCGCTGGGCCGGCACCACCGACTTCCTCAGCACCGAGTCGATGCGCCGCTCGCTGACCCTGCTCACCGATGCTGCTCGCCGTACCGGCATCACGGACATCGACCAGCTCAAGGCGCTGCCGTTGGAAGGAGCGCTGGAACAGGCCAATCCGATGCTGGCCGCGGCCAAGGAAGCCGTGCGCGCCTACGGTCTGGACCTGGATGCCGTCGCTGACTCGCTCAAGGTCGACGTGCTGGAGCGCGGTGCGGATACGGCCCGCGTGCGCACCACGGTCACGCTGTTCGGCGCACCGGTCTGGGCCGAGCATGAATTGGTACTCGTCGAAGGTCACTGGTACGGCAAGCACGTCCAGATGGATCTCGACGACGAATTCGAATTCGACGAGGTGAGCGATCTCAACGGTTGAGGTCGCGGGGCAAGGACGCCCCGACGCAAGGATGCGCGGCACTTCGCTGCGTCGCCGAGACGCAGCGAAGTGTCATTGTTTATTTTTCCGCAGAACGTCCGCCGCCGGTCGACGGCGGCGTATAGGCCGCCGACCAGACGTTGCCGTCGCCGGCATTGCAGGACACGCCGCTCTGGCCGAGCTGATACGGGCCCGTGTAGATCGGGCAACGGCAGGTCGCAAATCCGGTCGGCTTGCCTTTCGCATCGCGCTCGAACGTACAGGAAGCCGTCATGCAACCCGCATACGGCGCGGCGGAACTCGTGCAGTCCGTCGGCTCGATGCCGTAACTCTTGACCCGTGCGAAGCTGAAGGTCGAGACCAGTTCGGCGTCCGGCGCCATTGGCGCCTTGCCGCTCGAATCCGCCTGCAGATAGCTGCAGACCGGCGCGGTCGGCAGGGGCGGCGGCGTTCCGCCGGTCACGGCCGAGACCCGGCCGGGCAATTCCTCCGACACGAGGTTGCGGCATTTCTCGCCATTGAGCCCGCAGACGCGGATGGTCTCGACGTAGGCTTCGGTGTTGCGGATCGAATGAATGTCGACATAGGACGTACCGGACTCCGCGTAGCAGCGGCAGTCCGCGATGTTCGGATCGCTGTCGGAGAGATTGCAGGGCAGCGCGGGCAGGGCGCCGACGCCGCGCTTCTTTTTCGGCGCAGCGTCCGGTCCGGAGTAGTAGCACAGCGCATACGAGGTCGACGAACAAGCCAGGAAGTTGGTCGGCGACAGCACGATGTTGGCGGCCGCGGGACCGTATTCCGTCGTCCAGAATTCGTTCGGCACGTAAGGAGCGGGGCAGTTCTGGGTGCAGGTGCTCGGGCTCTGCGCTTGTGCGGCGCCGAGCGGCAGGAACATCAGCGCGAGCAGTTTCAGCAGGCGACGGACTCCGGTTTTCATGGCGTCTTTCCTCGTGGCGTCGGGCGGCGTATCGTCGTTCAATGCGCGCGAAATAATACACAAATCACCAAGCGGCCAGTTGCCGATCGTCGAAGCGACGATCGGCACGCACGGCAGGACTGAAAGCGCGTAGCGAAAGGTACGGTCCGCACCTATCAATGCGCTTGAGCAGGCCGCAGACTGCTGCTAGTGTAAAAATCTACTGCGTGTTCTCAAGGGGAAGGACATGACCATGGCGCACACCGCCGCGACGCGACACCGCGCTCGCACGCAAGCTGTCGAAGCGACTCCCGAAGGCCGCGACCGGATCCTGCCGAAGAGCAAATCCGCTTGGCTGCGGCCGGCCGCGATCGCCCTGATCCTGTTCGAGGCCTCCGGCTGCGCACACACGCCGCCGTCGCCGGGCGTCGCCCAATGGACCTATCCCGAAGGCCCGAGCTGGGGTCCGGAATGCGCCGCGCCGTCGCCGCCGCAGCAGTCGCCGATCGATCTGACGAGAGTGACGACCACGCCGTGGAATACCTCGGCGGTCGTAACGCAGACCACGTTCGACCGGCACGACCAGAACGTCGTGTTCCTGCCGTCTCCGGGGCCGTCGGTCTCGATCGCGCCGGGAGTGGGCCAGACGACGCAGGCGCTGACCTACACCGTCGCCGGATTCCACTTTCATTCCCGCAACGAACACGTGACACCAGGGAATCCGTTCTTCGAGATGCACATCAAGACGACGGACCAGTTCGGCGGCACCGCCGTCTTCGCCGCACTGTGGACACCCGACGCCGGCGCCGCCGAAGACGTCACACTGACGTCCGCCCACCGGTCTGTGAGCTCGCCGCCGGAATCCGTGGCGGCCGTGGACATCGGCCGGATATTGTGGATGTTTGGACAGCAGCCGTTCTACAGCTATGTCGGATCGCTGACGACGCCGCCGTGTACGACGGGCATCCGCTGGTTCGTGCTGAAGACGCCGATCCGGACGTCGCCGGGAATCGTTGCCCGGCTGAATGCCCTGCTCGTCGAGCGAGGAGTGCCGCCGAACAACGTGCGCTCGCCGAGGCCGGTGCCGCAGCCTCAACCGGTCGTCTATCTCGTCACGCCGAACGGAAAGAGCGGCGACTGACGTCCGCGCCGGTCGTTACGGATTTCATTCCTCGCGGGAATCCCCGGAAACCGCCGTCATCGGCGGCTTCCGGCGTCGGCGAGTCGAGCACCGGCCGGACTCGTCGGCGCCGCTCGTTCAGTTCCCGAGGCTGTGGCCCAGTTTTTTCAGCAAAGCCGCGAGCCGCACACGTTCGCTGTCGGACAGACCGAGCACGGCATCCGCCGCTTCCCTGAAACGAACCACGATCGCCTTGTCGATCAGCTTTCGCCCTGACGGCGTGAGTTCCGCAGCGCTGGAGCGGCGGTCGGACGGACTGGCGACGCGTGCGATCAGGCCGTTGCCTTCGAGGCGATCCAGGCAGGCGGTCATCGCGCCGGACGTGATGAGCACCGAATCGCGCAACTGGGTCGGCGTGAGCCGATAAGGCTTGCCGCTGCGGCGCAAAGTGGCCATCACGTCGAGGTCCGTGTAGTGCAGTCCCAACGGCTTGAGTGCCGCATTGGCTCGCGCTTCGAGCTGTCGGCCGATGCTCAGCAGCCGGCCGACGATCGCCATCGCGGCCGCGTCGAGCTCGGGCCGCTCGGCCTGCCAGTCGGCGAGCAGACGGTCGATCCGGTCGACGCCGTCGACCGATTGCTGATTCTTCGGGCTCATCGCTGCGGTCGCCTTTAAACCTTCGGAAGAAGGTTAGCATCAAGTATCTTGACGTCAAGATATATGCGACGATCGCCGCGGCTGCCGCACTCGACCTGCGCCGGGCCGCATTCTTTTCTCAACCCGACGGGCGGCCATGACCTATCTATTTCTCGACTCGAACCGGCGCTTGCGCAACGGCTGGTGGATCCTGATCTTCATCGCGCTCCTGGTGGCGAGCCGGGCGGTCTACACCCCGGCGAGCCGCGCGCTGCAAGAGTTCGGCGTTACGCAGGACTGGCTCGATCCGCTGCGTTTCGGCTTCCTGCTGCTGGTGACTTATTTCTGCGTGCGCCTGCGCCGGGAACGGCTGTCCGGCATCGGCTTCGTGCTGGATCGGCGTTGGGCGCGGGAGCTGGGCGTGGGTTGCCTGCTCGGCATCGCGACGGTGCTGCTCGCGGTCGCGATGCTCGGCGCGGCCGGTGGCATTCGTTTCGAACTGGACCCGGCACGCGATGTGGGCGTGCTGACGAAAGGTCTCTGTGTGTTCCTGTTCGTCGCGCTGTTCGAGGAAACGCTGTTCCGGGGCTTCGTGTTCCAGCGGCTCGTGGCCGGCATCGGGGTCTGGGGCGCGCAGATCGCGCTGGGACTGGTATTCGCCACGAGCCACTGGGGCAACCCGGACATGAACGGCGCCACGCTGATCTGGGCCACCGTCGAGCTGTTTCTCGGCGCCGTGCTGCTCGGTCTCGCCTATCTGCGCACGCGCAGCCTGGCGTTGCCGGTCGGCCTGCATCTCGGATGGAACTGGAGCATGGGCCACGTGTTCGGCCTGGGCGTCAGCGGATTCGAACATGCCGGCTGGTTCCGCCCCCTGCTGCAGGACGGGCCCGAGTGGATGACCGGAGGACGCTTCGGCCTGGAGGCCAGCATTTTCGCGGTCGTCGTCGATGTGCTGACGATCCTGCTGCTGTGGAAATGGAAGGGATTGGCGGCACCCGCGCCCGCGGTCAGCGACGGACATCCTTCGAACGCGCGCGCCGGGATCGCGGGCGTCGCGGAGGTGGCGCCTCGATAGCGGCGGCGGTGCACCGGCGCTGCGCGCCGGTGCACGAATTCGTATCACTCGTTGCCTGCTGCGCGTTGAGGCGTGCGCGTTCGGCGTTCTCCGGCATCGTCACCTCGCCGAAAACACGTCACCGTTCGGCGCCGTCAGAGCGGCCGGCCGCTCCGCGAGCTAGCGTGCAACCGGGTGTTTCGCGACCCGCTCTCGCACTCGTTCGAGCAAGGAACGGCGATCCAGCGCCTTGTCCAGTCGCTCCAGTGCGGCGACGACGTTTTCCGCTTCTTCGTCGAGCTCGATCGCGACCTGCGACAGCGCGTCGCTGAATGGAGTCAGTTTGGCCACGAGCTGATGTCCCTTGCGGGTGAGCCGCAAGGTTCTGCGGCGCGCGTCGGCAGGATCGACGTCGCACGCCACGATGCCGGCTTTCTCGAGCGAATCCCGCGTCTGGCTCACCGACACGTGGCGTATGCCGAGTTTTTCGGCGATCTCTCCCACCGACAGCTCGGCGCCCCCGGCCAGGAGATGCACAGTACCGAACCAGCGCTGCTCGAACACGAGGCCCGCATCCGCGTAGACGCGCGATGCGTCGCTGTCGATGCGTTCCGAAAGGCGCCGGAGGCGTGCGCCCAATGTAGCGGCAGCCTTTTGCCGCGCGTCGTCGACGAGATTCTTGCGTTTCGAGGGGGCGCGCGTTGACATTGCGTAGGTGCCTACCTATATTTTCGAGCGACGAATCTATCAAGCGGATGGAGCAAGTCAAATGGCACGCCGTCTCGTCGCATGTCTGGGAATCGCCTGCGTGTTCATGATGGCGGCGACGCCGCCCGCACGCGCACGCGACGCGGCGAAAGAGCTCGCCGCCGAGTCCGCCGCGCATCTGTCGTCGCTCGCGGCCGGCGACGATTTCAGCGGCGTGGTCCTGATCGCAAAGGACGGCAAGCCGCTATTCCTCAAAGCCTACGGCTTCGCCGATCGGGCCGATGGAATCCGCAACACCGAGGCGACGCGATTCAGCATTGCTTCGATGGGCAAGATGTTCACCGCCGTCGCGATACTGCAGTTGGCCGAAGCCGGCAAGCTCGATCTCGACGACAAGGTCGGCGAGCATCTTCCTTCCTATCCGAACGATGTCGTCCGCGACACGGTGACGATTCATCAGCTGCTCACGCATACCTCGGGTCTCGGAAACTTCCTCGCGAAGTACGCCACGACAGCCAAGGAACAGTACAAGGACGTCTCGGACTATCTGCCGCTGTTCGGCGACGAAGCGCCGGCGTTTTCGCCCGGCAGCCGGCTCGCCTACAGCAACACCGGATACCTGGTGCTCGGGCTCGTCATCGAAGCGGTCAGCGGCGAGACGTACTTCGACTATGTGCGCAAGCACATTTTCGCGCCAGCCGGAATGAAAGACACCGACGCGTACGAGCTCGACTACGCGACGCCGAACATGGCCCTCGGCTACGTGCGCTCGGCGGAACGGCCGGGGCAATGGCAGAACAATCTCTACACCAACGTGGTGAAGGGCAGTCCCGCGGGCGGCAGTTACTCGACGGCCGGCGACCTGCTCAAATTTTCCGAAGCGCTCCTGCAGCACCGGTTGCTGAGCAAGGCCGGCACGGAGCTGCTGACGACAGGCAAGGTGAAATACGGCAACCGCATGTACGCCTACGGTTTCGCCGAAGAGACGATCGGAGACCACCGCATCATTGGTCACGGCGGCGGCCACTACGGAATCGCCGATGAGCTCATGATCGCCCCGGACCTCGGCTACACCGTCGTCATCATGACGAACGGCGAGGTCGATGGCTTCTGGAGCGTGCAGACCTTCATCAAGCAGCGACTGTTCGGAACGACGCCGGATATCGATGGCTACCACTTCACGCAGCGCGCCATCGACGCGACCGCGAAGTCCGGCTACGCCGCCGGCATCGCCCTGCTGCAAGACAACCCGAATCGCGTTCCCGTCCGCAGCGGCCTGATCTATCAGCTGGGCAACAAGCTGATCTGGCAAGGCAAACGTTCGCAGGGCATCGACGTGCTGCGACTGAACCTGTTCGCCTTCCCGGACGTCTCGTCGAACTATTCCGATCTCGCCGACGGCTATGAACGCGTCGGCGACGAGGCAAAGGCGATCGAGCTCTACGAGAAGTACCTGACGATGGAACCCGACGATGCCGATGCACGCGCGAAGCTGAGCAAGCTGCGGCGGAAGTGAACGGCCCGTCGGATTTCCCGCCCTGGCAGAACGCTGCGCGCGCAGGTGCATTCGTCGCCTTGCGCCGACGGCCGCGGCTTACCCCACGTCGAAGGACTGCAGCTCCACCGGCACCGTATCGTAGAGATAGTCGTCGGCGGCGGTGTTGCTGCTGGTACCGTCGGGCGTGGTCACGGTGACGTCCACCGCGCCGAGGCTGCCCGCGGGCGCGGTGGCGACGATCTGCGTGTCGCTGGTGATGCTGAAGCCGGCGGCCGGTGTCGCGCCGAAGTTCACCGCGGTGGCGCCGGTGAAGTTGATGCCCGTGATCGTCACCGTGTTGCCGCCCACCGCCGGACCGTTGCCCGGCGCCAGCGCCGCGACCTGCGGCCCGATCGCGATCACCGAAACGGTATACGAAACGAAATTGACGACATAGGCACGAGCGCCGTCCGGCCTGAACGCCACGCCGTACGGGAACCCGCCGACGGGAATCGTTGCGCTCACCGTATTCGTGGCCGTGTCGATCGCCGAAACCGTGTTCGCACCGTAGTTGGTGACGTAGGCGCGAGCGCCGACCGGCCGGAAAGCGACGCCTCGGGGGCCATTGCCGACGGCAATCGTCGCCGTCACCGTGTTCGTGGCCGTATCGATCACCGACACGTTGTCGGTGCCGGAGTTGGCGACGTAGGCGCGCGCACCGTCCGGCCTGACGGCGACGGCATAGGGGGTGTTGCCGACGGGAATCGTCGCGATCACCGTGTTCGTCATCGTGTCGATCACCGACACGGTGCCGTGACTGGAATTGGTCGTATACGCGCGCGTGCCGTCCGGCAGCAAAGCCACCGAAAGGGGATCGCCGCCGACGGGAATCGTCGCCATCACCGTGTTCGTGGCTGTGTCGATCACCGACACGGTGGACGAACCCACGTTGGCGGCATAGGCGCGCGCACCGTCCGGCCCGACAGCGACCGAACGCGGCTGCGAGCCGACGGGAATCGTTGCGATCACCGCGTTCGTGGCCGTGTCGATCACCGATATCGTCTGGGAACCGGCATTGGCGACGTAAGCGCGCGTGCCATTCGGATGAACGCCGACCCCGTACGCCTGGCTGCCGACGGGAATCGTCGCCGTCACCGCATTCGTGGCCGTGTCGATCACCGACACGGAATTGGAACTGAAGTTGGCGACGTAGGCCCTGGTGCCGTTCGGCAGGACGGCGACGCCATACGGGTTGTTGCCGACCGGTATCGTGGCTATCACCGTATTGGCCATCGCCGGCGCGGCGGCCAGCAACAGACAGAA
>CAMLSI010000209.1 GCA_946482585.1 uncultured Lysobacteraceae bacterium | reverse complement strand
CGCACGACCGGCTGCGGCTCGCGCAGCCATTCGAAATGGCCGGCGCGTCCGCCGCTGAACTCGGCGTCGCCGATCTCGTCCCGTCGCCAATGCAGCAAGGGCAGCTTGTCGAGGAGGTGATCGAACGAGGCGCGCGGCACGTAGCGGTCGCTGCACAGGCGCAATGCGAGTGCGGGCAGGGCGATCGTCCGCAACCGCGCCTCGGCGTCGAAATCGATGCGTGCCGGCCGGTAGCTGCCGTCGCCGGCGCTCGCGGCCCAGTCCTGCATCACGCCGCGGGCTTCGCGGCCGGCGAAGCCCGCGCGCTCGCCCGGGAAATAGCCGCAGACGGCTGACACCGTGCGGAACCAGCCGATCGCCGCGAGCAGCACGAGGCGGTGCCAGCCCGGGAAGGTTCGCCACCAGGGATGGCCGCTGCCCACGAGGGCATAGCCGGCGTAGTCGCCGGGATCGCGCGCGAGCGCCAGCGCCGCGAGCTGGCCGCCCAAGCTGTGGCCGCCGAGCACCCAGCGTCGTCCCGGCAGTGCGTCGTCCAGCGCGGCGCGGCTGGCGGCGATGTCGCGCAGCAGTTCGGCATAGCCCCAGTTGCAGGTTCGGGATGCGCGCCGGTTGCTGCTGTCCTGGCCGCGCCACTCGTGCAGAGCGACGGTCCAGCCGCTTCCGGCGATCGCCGCGGCGAAATGACGGTACTTGCGCGCCGGAACGCCCATGGCCGGCAGCCAGAGCAGGCCGACGTCGCGCTGCGGCTGGCCGCGCTGCAGTAGCAGGGAGGCTTCGTGGCCGTCGCCGGTGACGGTGCGCAGGGATTCGGGCGCCGCGTCGGGCGCCGGGGAGAGGGCAGGCATGTCGCCGATGGTAGCCCAGGCGCGCGATCGCGACGATCCGGTCGGCTGCGGTTCAGACACTGTCGATTTTGTTAAAAAGCTTGAGTAGACTGGCCCCGCTGTGTTTGCACGGTCTGAATGTTTGACCCGATGCCAGCCGATCGGTTGATTCGCGTCATCGCTTTCTCTTGAGCCATGCAACCAGTAAGCCGACGGCGTGCCGTCACTAGTTCAAGCTTGGGAGAGCGTTTCATGTCGGATCGTGAGGTTGGTACCGTTAAGTGGTTCAACGATGCCAAGGGGTTTGGCTTCATTGCCCGTGAGAATGGTCAGGACGTTTTCGTCCATTTCCGCGCTATCACGGGGACTGGCTTCAAGAGTCTGCAGGAGGGCCAGAAGGTGAGCTTCAAAGTCGTGCAGGGCCAGAAGGGCCTGCAGGCCGATGAAGTCAGCCCGGTCTGACCACGCGACAGACGCGCATTGGGGAGTCCGGACGCCACGAAGCAATTCGTGGCGTTTTTGTTTTCGCCGTCAGCGAGTAGCCGCATGAGCGACACTGTTCTCCGCATCGAGCCGCGCAGCCACGATATCGGCGGCGGCCTCGTCGTACGCCGCGCATTGCCGCATCTGCTCGCACGCTCGGTCGGTCCGTTCGTGTTCTTCGACGAATTCGGCCCGGTGCAGGTGCCGCCCGGCACCGGTACGGACGTGCGGCCGCATCCGCACATCGGGCTGGCGACGATCACCTACCTGCTGGACGGTCACATGGTGCATCGCGACAGCCTCGGCACGGTGCAGGAAATCCGTCCGGGCGATGTCAACCTGATGTGCGCCGGGCGCGGCATCGTGCATTCGGAGCGCGGCACCGAGGCGGCGCATGCGAACGGCCAGCACCTGCACGGCCTGCAGACCTGGGTCGCGCTGCCGCTCGCGCAGGAGGACGACCTCCCCTGGTTTCGTCACTATCCCGGCGCGCTGCTGCCGCGGCTCGAACGTCCCGGCGTCGCGATCCATCTGCTGATCGGGCACGCCTACGGCGCGACCTCGCCGGTCGAGGCGCCGTCGCCGACCCTGTACGCGCTGCTTCAGGCGACCGCCGGCGCGCGTCACGCGATCGAAGCCGACGCCGCCGAGCGCGCGATCTACGTGATTTCCGGCGCCGTCGATATCGACAGCGAACGCATCGCCCGCAACGAACTGGCCGTGCTGCGCGGCGGAGCGACGCGCCTTACCGTGCTCGAAGAAAGCCGCATCGCGCTGATCGGCGGCGATCCGCTCGACGGGCCGCGCCATCTCTGGTGGAACTTCGTCGCGTCGACGCGCGAACGCATCGAGCGCGCCAAACAGGACTGGCGCGAGCAGCGCTTTCCGCCGGTGCCCGACGAGACCGAGTTCATCCCGTTGCCGGAGCGCTGAGCGCGCCGCCGGCGGTACGGCGAAGCAAAAAAGAAGGCGGCCGAGCGGCCGCCTTCGTTGGTAGTGCCCTTGTCGGGATCACGCAACATCGACCAGCGCAGGCTTGCCGACATGACGGCGTTCGCGCCGCGTCGCGCTCCATTCGGCCAGATCCACCTTGTCGCGCAGGCGCGCGCAGGCATCGACGAGGTGGTTGACTGCGGCATCGTCGAGACCGGCATGCAGCGTCAGACGCAGCAGGGCGCGGTTTTTCGCCGTCGCCGGCGCGCAGAAGATGGCGCCGAACACGTTCTCCGCCTCGAACAGGTCGCGCACGCGCATCACGGCCGCTTCGCTGCCCACTTCGAGTGCGACGATCTGCTCGGTGCCCTCGCGGATCGGGTAGCCCAGATCGAGCAGCGACTCGCGCACGCGCCGCGTGACGTGCTGCAGACGTGCCCGTCGCCAGCCTTCGCGCTGGATCACGCGATGCGACGCGTCGATGCCGGCCAGCTCCTGCGGCAGCAGGGTCGACGAGAAGATCGCCGGCATCGATTCGAACGCGAAGTAGGGCTTGAAGCGTCGGCTGCAGCTGATCAGGCCGGCACGCATGCAATAGGCCTTGGCGAGGCTCGCCGTCACGAAGTGAACGCGGCTCGTCAGGCCGAGGCTCGCGACGAGGCCTTCGCCGTGCACGCCGTGGGTACCCAGCGAATGCGATTCGTCGACGACGAAGACGCAGCCGTGGCGCTCGACGATCGCGGCGAACTCCACCAGCGGGCAGACGCTGCCGTTCGTGCTGTAGACCGAATCGACGAGTACCACGCCGGGGCCGTGCCGCAGGATCTGCCGCTCGAGATACTCCGGATCGTTGTGGAATACCGGCACCGGTTGCGCGCCGGCGGCCTTGATGCCTTCCCACAGGGAAGCGTGGGCGAGCATGTCGATGTAGACCGGCGTGCGCTCGCCCGCAAGGCACTGGACGAGGCCGACGTTCGCGGCATAGCCGGACTGGCACAGGATGGTTTCTTCGCTGCCGAGCGCGAGCGCGAGTTCGCGTTCGAGCACGTGCAGCGGATCGTCGTCTTCCTGCACGAACAGCCCCGACATCATGTTGCCGTTGCCGGAACTCGCGAGGGCGAGGCGCTGCGCCTCGACGATCTCGGGATGACGATTCAGCGCCAGGTAGTCGTTGCTCTGCAACATCAGCGCGCCCGGTGCCGGCCGGGCGCCGCGCAGGATATGGCGACCGCTCCAGCCGATCTGTACGCGTTCCTGATGGAAGCGTTCGACGCGCTGGCGCGCGAATTCGGGCAGCTCCGGCGCGCGCGCCTGCTGCAGCTGCGGGAAGGACGAAGTAACGACGGACGGGAAGGAAATACTCATGACTGCAACCTCTCACGGGAGTTATGGACCAAGCCGATCCCTGGCTGGCTGCGGGGTTCACCGCCGCAGCGGGACGACCGGTCCGGCCGTGGGCCGGTCGGAATCGAGAGGTTTCTTGGTGGCTTGCGGTCGATCACCCCGCGCGGGGCGGGATATCGACGTTGTCCTGTTCACGCAGCCAGCTTCTGTACGATTTCACATGAGTCAGCTGCAGCGGTTCGAGATGATCGATAAGACTGAAGTAGTAACAATTGTCGCCCTGTATCGCCGTCGCCGGGAACAGGTTCGCCGCAGGGTCGGCGATCTGAGGGCTGTAGAAGCCGCCGCTGGACCAGAACCAGGGCAGGGCGCTGCCGGAGCGCAGCGCGCGCAGGACGGTGTCGGGCGCGCCGCGGTCCTCCGCGATGTCGTGCTGTTCGCGCAGATCGTCGTCGGTCTGCACGAGCAGGAAACGCCCGACGCCCCAGGCATCGAGCATGAGCACGCCGGTCGGATTGCAGACCACGTAGGCTTCGATCGGCTGGAACGTCGCGACGACGGAGTCGAACACGGAACGGAACGCCGGGTCGCGCAGGAAGCCGAAGCGACCCATGGCGAGCGCTTCGGCGACGAAGGCGCCGGCACGCTCGAAATATCGCTGCTGCAGCTCGCGGATCGCGATCTGCAGCTTGGCCATCGCCTGCGGATCGCTCTTGCGGATGAAGCGGTCGATGACGCCCGAATTGAAGGCTTCGATCGCGACCGAATCTTCCGCGCGGCCGGTCAGCAGGATTTTGCCGATCAGTGGATTGTTGAGACGTTTGCAAAACGTGACGCCGTCCATCTCCGGCATGAAGTAATCCACCACGAGCACGGAGACCTCGGAGAAGCGCTCGGGGTCATACACAATGCGGTGTATCGAGTCGACATCAAGGGCGACCAGCTCCTGCGTCTGCGACGGTCGGTCCTTCCAACGGTAGAGCCAGCCACCGCCGGGCACCGGACGACTGCCCGCGCTGCCGAGCGCGGCGAGCGCCATGCGCGGCGAGCTGAACGGACGCAGATGCAGCATCGGGTCGAGCATCAGGGGCACGACGTCGAGATATTCCTCGTGGTCGTCCACGAGGACGGTCGTGGTCGGAAAGTAGAACGGCGGGATCGCGGCGGCGCCGGGCAGCATCAGTTGTCCCTCCGCAAAAGGTCGGGAAACACGATCGTGAATTCGGTGAATTCGCCGTAGGTCGAGCGGCAGATTATCGTCGCGCCCATGCGTTCGAGCGCCATGCGTACGAAAGAGAGTCCGACGCCGAGGCCGGTGCTGTAGTCGGTCGCGCTGGAATAGAAGCGCTCGAAGATGTGCGGCAGGACGTCCGGCGGTATGCCGGGGCCGCTGTCGTGACAGACGACACGTTGGCCTCCTTCGTCGACGTGGACGCTCAGCACGATGCTGCCCTTTCCGGCGCGTCCAGTGTGGAATAGGCCATTTTTTATCAGATTAAACAATACGTGGACCAGCAGCAGGCGCGAGCCGCTGAACTGGAAGTCGTCGTCGACGCCGATCGTCACGCGGCTGCGTTCGTGCTGCGAGCCGAACGGATAGCGCTCCAGCGCCTCGTGCAGGCATTCGCGCGCCGAAACCGTTTCGATCTGCAGATTGCCGATCGGCCGCGCGGCGACGAGCAGCATGTCGATCACGGTGTTGGCGTGCTCGACCTCGCGGCCGATGGTCTCCATGGCCTTGGACAGCCGGCCGAGCTGGGATTCGCGCAGCTCGGGCACGCTGAGGTGCGCCTCGACGGCCTTGCGGTGCGAGTCGGCGAGCAGCGGCAGGAAGCGGTCGACGGCCTGCGTCGCGATGCGTACCGACGCCAGCGGCGTACGCAGCTCGTGCGCGATGTTGTTGCTCGCGGCGATGATTGCGTCGATGCGCGCCTGGTTGCTCATGCTGTGGGAGATACTGAATACCGAACCGGAAATGATCGCGAATGCCCAGACCGGCGAATACGCCAGCAATGCGGCGCTGGCCAGCGGCTGCGCCGGTGCCAGCATATAGGCGAATACAGCAAGCAGCGTGCCGATCAGGCCGGTGATGATGAAACTGCCCATGTCGAACAGCATCACCATGAGGAACACGGATATCAGGTGCGACAGTAGCCAGGCGACGCTGCCGCCGTTCTGGAGCAGCATGTAGGAAAAGAAGAACGGCAAGGCGAACGTCATGCCGAGATACCAGTACAGCGGCAGCCAGGCGCGCAGGCGCGTCGGCCAGAAGCTGACGAGCATCAGCGGCAGGAACAGCGCCGAGCCGAACAGGCGCAGGCTCAGACTTTCGTAGGGCTGCGGCAGCAGCTTGGCCCAGACGAAGTAGTAGGCCGGAAATCCGAACACACCGAGCGCGCCCATCCAGCGCATCTTCGGTTCGGAATAGCGTGCGCGCGTGAAGATCGCGGTCTGAAAGCGCAGCCAGATTCGTTTGACATGCCACCAGGCGAGCCGCGGCAGGCCGTGGATTCGGCGGCTGGCGGTATGGATGGCCTCACTCGTATTCATGCGCGCCCGGGCAGTGCGGCGCCGTCGGCGGCGGCGACCGGTCTGGGAAACGGGTTCGATACTAGTGGAATTGCGGCGATCTTGGGCGAATGTAAAGTCGCGCGCGTGGATGCGACGTCGCGATTTTCGCAAAGGCGTCGCCGTTCGTTCGCGGACTCGCGCGGACGCGGGTTTCGAGAATCAAGCGCTTAGCCGGGTTCAGCGGTAATCGCGATGGCAGCCCTGGCAGGCGTCGTCGATCTGCTGCAGCGCCGCGTCGAGGCCGGGGCAGTCGGCCGGCGCCGCGGCCGCGAAGTGCGCGTTGAGATCGAGGAAGCGCTGCGCCTGGTCGTGATAGTCGGGCTTCTCGCCGGACCGGGACGGGCCGATGTCGGCGCTGGTCTGCGCGATCCGCTGGAAATGCGGCGCGGAGCGCTCCGCGGCGCAGTTGCCGGTGCGCTGCAGCCGGCGCAGCTCGCCCAGGTGATGCTGCAGCAGATTCATGACGCCGCGCGGCCAGGCATTGCGCTGGTACAGCGTGTTGGCGGCACTGAATGCGAGCAGGGCGCCGACGAGTACGCCGGCGAGCAGAATCAGCAACGAGCGCATCGGTAGTCCTGCGGAAAACGCGCAAGCCTACTGCAGATGCGCGCACCGGACGAGCCAGGACGCAGCGTCATGCCCCCTCGGACCGCGAGGTCGGCCGTCGCGGCAGGCCCGTTCGGGCGCTAGAATCGCCGGATGTCCGATCCTGTTCTTTCGGCGCGCTTCGGCGGCGTCGATCGTCTCTATGGCCGCGGTGCGGCGCAGCGCCTGGCTTCCTGTCACGTGGCCGTCGTCGGCGTCGGCGGCGTCGGCTCCTGGACCGTGGAAGCGCTGGTCCGCAGCGGTGTCGGCGAGCTGACCCTGATCGATGCGGACGATGTCTGCGTATCCAACGTCAATCGCCAGCTGCATGCGCTGGAGGGGCAGTTCGGCCGCGCCAAGGTCGAGGTGCTCGCCGAACGCGCGCGCGCGATCAATCCCGAGGTCCGCATCCATACGATCGCGAGCTTCCTGACACCGTCGAACCTCGGCGAATTGCTCGATCGTGGCTACGATCTCGTGCTGGATGCCTGCGACAGTTTTCGCGTCAAGGTCGAGGCCATCGCCTGGTGCCGGCGGCGCAAGCTGCCGCTGATCGTCGTGGGCTCCGCCGGCGGCCGCATCGACGCGACGCGGATCCAGGTCCGCGATCTGTCACGCACCGAGCACGACGCGCTGCTGTCGTTGATTCGCAAGAAGTTGCGCCAGGATTTTCATTTTCCGCGCAATCGCGATCGCTACTTCGGCGTGCCCGCGGTGTTCTCGCTCGAGAACGTGCGTTATCCGCAGGCTGACGGCACCGTCTGCGGCACGCGCCCGGCCAACGCGGACGAGGCGATGCGCCTGGATTGCGGCAGCGGCCTCGGCGCTGCGATGCACGTGACCGCGACGTTCGGCCTCGTCGCCGCGGGCAAGGCCATCGAGCGCCTGCTCGTGCGCCGCGAGGCTTGAGTCGCGCGCGGCGGTCCCCATACTGCGAGCCGCAGAGTCGCTGCGTGGGGAGGGTGTCGCATGACCGGTCCGGTGCGTTCGTCGATGGTCGGCCCGTTGCTCGGATTTGCCGAGCGCCTGCGTTTTCCGCGCCTGCTGCTGTTGACGGCCGTGCTGTTTCTCGTCGACCTGGCGGTGCCCGACCTGATTCCCTTCGTCGACGAAATCCTGCTCGCGCTCGTGACCTTGCTGCTCAGCCGCTGGAAGAAGAAACCGGATGCGGCGCCGGCCGGTCGGCCGCGAGGTTGAACAGGCGGCATGCATTCGCCGTCGTCGCCTCGGCGATGGTCTCGCGCGATTCGGCCCGCAGCGTCGCGATCTCGTCGAGCACGCCGGCGATGCAGTTCGGTTCGTTGCGTTCGCCGCGCTGCGCCGCGAGCGGCTGATCCGGCGCGTCGCTTTCAAGCAGCAGGAACTCCAGCGGCATGGCCGCGACGATGCGCCGCAGGCGATGCGCGCGCGAATAGCTGACCGGCCCGCCGATGCCGAGCAGGAATCCCAATTTCCACAACTGGGCGGCTTGTTCCTCGCTGCCGGAATAGCTGTGCACGACACCGCGCAGACCGGGATGGTCGCGTAACGTGTGGATGACCTCCTCGACCGCGCGCCGTGCGTGCACGATGACGGGCAGGTCGAATTCGCGCGCGAGCGCGAGCTGGCCGCGGAAGAAATGCCGCTGCGCATCGGCGGGCAGGTCCTCGACGAAGTAGTCGAGGCCGCATTCGCCGACGGCGACGGCTTTTCCTTCGGCGAGGCGTTCGC
Organism: uncultured Lysobacteraceae bacterium; assembly: GCA_946482585.1. Next base: position 391 of record CAMLSI010000209.1, on the reverse strand, counting down.
GCAACAGGGCGAGATGTTCGTCGCGATGTTCCGCCAGGTACAGCGGGTGCATGCCGTAGGCCGCATGCAGGCCGGACTCGCGCGCGCAGAGCGCGGCGAGCGCCGGCCAGTCGCCGGCACGGATCGCGGGAATCACCTGGTCCGCGACGCCGGCCGCGCGCGCGCGCGCGATCACCGCGCCGCGGTCCGCGTCGAATTCCGGCGCGTCGAGATGGCAATGGCTGTCGACGAGGGGCAGGGCGGTCGCGTTCATGCGCCGCAGTCTGGCGTCGGCGTCGCGCGCGGCGCAAGCGTGCTCGTGCGCCTGCGGCCGGCCGTATAGACTCGGCGGTTTACGCCGCCTTCCTGCCATGAGCACGACTCCCGATTTCGCCGTCAGCGTGCTGCTGAT
>CAMLSI010000208.1 GCA_946482585.1 uncultured Lysobacteraceae bacterium | reverse complement strand
GGAAAACTGACGTCGTAGTTCAGCGCGCAGAAGTTGCGGATCTCGTCGGCGTCGCCGGGTTCCTGATGACCGAACTGATCGCAGGGAAAACCGAGCACGACGAGCCCTTCGTCCTTGTGCTTGCGGTACATCGCCTCGAGGCCCGTGTACTGCGGCGTGAAACCGCATTTCGATGCGACGTTGACGATCAGCAGCGCCTTGCCCTTGTACGCCTTCAACGCCTGCTCGTCGCCGTCCAGGGTCGTCGCGGAAAAGTCGTACGCCGTAGTCATGCTTCACCTCGTCGTTGATGGAACGTCGACATACCGGTCGCGGCCCTCAGTGGTGATGGCCGCCCGGACCATGCACGTGGCCGTGCATCACTTCCTCGGGCGTGGCATCGCGCACGTCGGTGACTTCGATCGCGAAATGCAGCGCCTGGCCGGCCAGCGGGTGGTTGCCGTCGATCGTGACCGTGTCGCCGTCGACGGCGGAGACGGTGACCGTCATCGGACCGTTCGGGCCGTTGGCATGGAACTGCATGCCGGGCTCGATCGTATCGACGCCCTGAAACGCGTCTCTGGGCACCGACTGGATCAGTCCGGCGTGATGCACGCCGTAGCCTTCCTCGGGCGCGACGATGACGTTGAAGGTATCGCCGACGCTCTTGCCGGTCATTTCGCGCTCGAGCCCCGGCACGATGTTGCCGACGCCGTGCAGATACGTCAGCGGCTCACGGCCGGCGGACGAATCGATGACCTCGCCCTCGGCGTTGGTCAGGGTGTAATGAAACGCGGCGACGCGACGGTCGGCAATCTGCATATGCGGTGCTCGGAATGGCGCCCGATGCGGGCGGGAAGACCAACGCGAAGTTGGGTACGTCGCGCAGCATGAGGGCAGCGTGACGCCGATTCAAGTTGCCGCAGGCGACGGCGCCGCATCGGACAGCTGGTCCTGCGGCCCGGCCGCGAACGCGGCTTCCATCTTCGCGTCGTCGCGCAGACCTTCCCAGCGCGCGACGACCATCGTCGCGACGGCGTTGCCGATCACGTTGGTGATCGCGCGCGCTTCGGACATGAAGCGATCCACGCCGATAACGAGCGCGACGCCCTCGACCGGCACCTTGCCCGCGAGCGCGCCGAGCGTCGCGATCAGCGTGGTCAGGCCTGCGCCGGTGATGCCGGCCGCGCCTTTGGACGTGAGCAGCAATACGCCGAGCAGCACGAGCTCGTCGTGCAGGGTCAGCTGCACGCCGAGCGCCTGCGCGATGAAGATCGCCGCCATGGTCAGGTAGATGCAGGTGCCATCGAGGTTGAACGAATAGCCCGTCGGCAGCACGAGACCGACGACCGAGCGATCGCAACCCGCCTGTTCGAGTCGCAGCAACAGCCGCGGCAGCGCCGACTCCGACGACGACGTGCCGGCGACCAGCACGATTTCGCGCCGGATGTACACGAGAAAGCGCCACAGCGAGAAACCCGACAGGCGTGCGACGAGTCCGAGCACGCCGAACACGAACACGAAGCAGGTCGCGTAGACGCAGAGCATCAGCCAGCCCAGCGAGACGAGCATGCCGAGGCCGAACTTGCCGATCGCGAACGCCATCGCGCCGAATGCGCCGATGGGCGCCGCGCGCATCACCAGCGCGACGATCTTGAACAGCACCTGGGACAGCTCGTCGAGGAGATCGAGCACGCGCCGACCGGCCACGCCCGCACGCGTCATCGCAACGCCGAACAGCACCGCGACGAGTAGCACCTGCAGCAAATTGTTGTCGACGAAGGCCGACACCAGGCTCTTCGGGATGATGCCGAGCAGGAAGCTCGCGAGCGTCTGTTCCTTCGCCGCCTCGACGTAACTCGCGGTCTTGCTCGGGTCGAGATCGCCCGGCTGTATCACCATGCCGACGCCGGGCTGCGCTACGTTGGCGACGACCAGCCCGATCACGAGCGCGAGCGTGGTCAGCACCTCGAAATAGATCAGGGCCTTGAGGCCTATGCGTCCGGAATGCCGCAGGTCGCCCATGCGCGCCATACCGACGACGATGGTCACGAAGATCACCGGTCCGATGATCATCTTCACGAGGTTGATGAAGCCGTCGCCGAACGGCTTCATGCGCTGTCCGAGCTGCGGATCGAAATGACCGAGCGTGATGCCGATCGCGACGGCGATCAGCACCTGCACATAGAGATTCTTGTAGGCGCCGCGCCACATCATTTCAGTCCCCCGCAGGCTGCGCGAGGCTAGCCGGAAACCCGGCCCGGCGGAAAGGTGCTCGGCGCGCATGCCCGTGCGGCCGACGCGCGGGCAACAAAAAACCCCAGGCGTTTCCGCCTGGGGTTCTTTTCGATCTACTACGTGTACCGCTGGTTCAGAGGACCTGGACCTGGTCGGCCTGCATGCCCTTCTGGCCCTGCACGGCGACGAAGCTCACGCGCTGGCCTTCCTGAAGGGTCTTGAAGCCGGTGCCCTGGATCGCGCGGAAGTGCACGAACAGGTCAGCGCCGCTTTCCGGGGTGATGAAACCAAAGCCCTTGGCGTCGTTGAACCACTTTACGGTACCAGTCTGACGATTCGACATGTCTTAACTCCATGAAACAATTTAGGGATATCACGATCACGGATCATCCGGACCGAGACTGAGGTTGCAGGGAGCAAGCAGGGCGAATCGATGAAGCGGATCCAGGGATCAACTGCATCAGGCCACAATTTACCGTGACCCAGGCAAACACAGTGCGCACCACGATACTCGCATTTGTGTTTTCTGCCAATAGGTTCAGACCGGCAGTTGCGAAATGGCCTCAACGAGACGGTCCCTCCGCGTTCGCTGGACCCGCATGACGACGTTTCGCTGGCAATGGGCTCGGGGTAATGTGGCCCTGCCCTCGCCAGCGGAGACAGTCATGTCGGACATCGATACGATCGGGTCGGAGCGGCAGCGCGAACTCTGGCTGCGCCTGGAGGCGCACGATTTCGGCACTGCCGGCTGCACACTGACCTTTGCGCGCCGGCTCGCCCGGGAACACGGCTGGAGCGATGCCTACGCGATCGGCGCGATCCACGAGTATAAACGTTTCTGCTTCCTCGCGGCGGTGGCCGGGCACGCGGTCACGCCGAGCGACGCCGTCGACGAGGTCTGGCATCAGCACCTGACCTACAGCCGCGACTACTGGCGGCGTTTCTGTCCCGATGTGCTCGGCATGGATCTGCATCACGAGCCGACGCGTGGCGGACGCGACCAGAGTCGCCTGCACTACGCGCAGTACGCCGAAACGCTCGCGAGCTATCAGCGCTGGTTCGGCCCGCCGCCGGCGGACTACTGGCCCGACGCACAGACGCAGACCGCGAGTCCGGCGCGCTATCGGCGCATCGACCTCTCGCGCCATTGGATGCTGCGTCGACCGTCGCTGCGCCGCATCGACTGGCGCCGCGCCGCCGCTGCCGCCGCGCTGCTCTCGGTCGCGCCGCTGCTGCAGGCGCTGCCGTTGAATCCGCTGGATTTCGACGGCCCGACATTTCTCCTGCTGTATTTCGCGCTCGCCGCAGTCTGCGTCGGCATCGCCGTGTTCGCGCGCCGCCACTTCCGCGGCAGCGCCGACGCACCGCGCGGCGCCGCGCTCGACACCTGGTCCGCGGCCTACCTCGCCGGCGGTGCCGAACGCGTCGTCGACGCCGGCGTCGCAACCCTGCTCGCCGGCGGCCAGGCACGCTGGGACCCGAAGAAACGCCGGCTCGACGTGAGCCATCCGCATCAGATCAAAGACTATCCGCTCGATGAAATCGCACGCGCCGCCGCCGCCGAACGGCACACGCCGCGCATCGTCCGGCGCGTCAGGAAGCAACTGGCGCGTATCCGCGATTCCCTGGTCGCGCGCCGGTTGCTGCTCGACCCGCGCAGCCGCTGGCTCATGGCCCTGAGCAGTGCGCTGCCGTTCGCGCTGCTCACCGTGTTCGGCATCATGAAGATCCAGGTCGGCCTGCAGCGCGACCGGCCCGTCGAATTTCTGGTCCTGCTGGCCTTGCTGACCGGTGTCGCGACACTCGTGCTGCTCGCCTACCGTCCCGAACGCAGCCGCGCCGGCGATGCCGTGCTGCGCGAGATGAACGTCCGTCACGCGCATGCGCGCCGCGCGCCGCGCGATGGCGACATCGGCCTCGCCGTCGCACTCGCTGGAACGGCCGTGCTCGCCGGAACGGCCTACGCCGGCTTCCACGAATCCCGCGCGTCGCAAGGCAGCAGCAGCAGTTCGACCGACTCCTCGAGCGACAGCGGCTGCTCTTCCGACGGCGGCAGCAGTTGCAGCAGCGGCTGCGGCGGATGCGGCGGCGGCGGGGATTGAGCGTGGCGAGGTGAGAGGGCACGAGCCCGCGTGACAGTAGGGCTCCCGGAAGTTCGACGGCATCGTCGTCGCCATCAGCCGGGAGAGATTCATGACTTCGCTGTTCCGCCGTTGTCGCGGGCTCGCCGTCGTCGGCACGCTCGCTCTGGTCCTCTGCGCCTGCGCCACCGATCAACAACGCACTCGTGCCGAGGGCACGGCGACCGGCGTCGCGGCCGGCGCCGCACTCGGCCGCGCCATCACCGGCAACGATCGCGGGACCGTGATCGGTGCGATGCTGGGCGGCATCGTCGGCGCCGTCGTGGGCGATCGCGTCGCGAAGAAGAAAGCCGCCTACGCGCAGCGCGAGGAAAATCTGCGCCAGTCCGCCCAGCGAGCGACAGCGCTCGCCGAATCCACGCGCGTGCAGAACGAGCAGATCGAGAACCAGATCGCCGAGCTCGATCGCGCCGTGCAGGACCTGCGTCAGGCGAGTCTGACCGGCGCCGAACGACAGGCGCGACATGACGCTCAGCAACAGCGGCTCGCGGCGCTGGTCGAAACCGTCGCGCATCAGCTCCGGCAGATGAATGCCGAGGTCGAACGACAGAACGCGCTCATCGCCGAGGTCAAGGCGTTGGACGCCAAGGAACGCCGCACGGCCGAGGAGCAGCAGTCCGAAGGCGTGCAGCTCGTCGCCGCGGGCCTGCGCGATCTCGAGCAGCAGACGCGCCGGCTCGAGCTCGCACGACTGCAGTTGCAGCAGATCGACGAACGGCGGGCCTACTGATGCGCGCGCCGATCGGCAAACCACATGCTGCCGCTGCGGTTCTGATGCTCGTGTTGCTCGCCAGCTGCGCGACGACCGGCGATCCGAACCGCGGCGGACTGTTCGGCTGGCGCGAGAACAAGGCGCACGACCGGCAACGGGAACTCGTACTGCGCGACATGGCCGCCCGATCCCACGCGGCCGAAGAGCGCGCGCGTGGCGAGCACCTGCAGGCCCGGCACCATGCGCTGGACGTCGAAGCGCAGCAGCTGCGCGAGGAACTCGATCGCCTCGGCGCGGAAAATCGTGCGCTCGATGCGCGGCTGCGCGCGCTGATCGCGCAACACACGCTGGACCTCAGCGAGAAACGTCGTCTCGAGGCGCTGCTGGCCGACAACGGCCGCTGGCTTGCCGAGGCAGCCACTCCGTCCGTGGACGGCGACGTGGCGACACGGCGTTTCGTCGTCGAACAGGCGAGCCGGCGCAACAGCGCGCTGCATCGCGAACTCATCGTGCTGCTGCAGCGTTGACGCGATGACCCTGTTGCGCCGCGACCGTTACTGGTGCATCAATCCGCGCTGCGCGTCGGCGCTGAACGACCGCGTGTTCCGTCGCGCCGAATTCCGCCGCAACGCCGGACACTGCAGCTGCGACGCGCCGCTGCGGCGCGGCGAAGATCTCGATCTGCTGCCGCATGCGCTGGCCGCGGTACTGGCGACGGCCGCATTCGCCGGTGCTGCAATCGTTGCGGCACCGGCGCTGATCCATTGGTATCGACCGCCGCCGCTCGCGCACATCCGCTTCGTGCAGCCGCGCAGCGACGTCGAGGACGGCGGGCGCGTGCTCGAAATCGAGATACGCCGCGACGCACTGCTGGATGCCGCCGCGGACGTCGACTATGCGACCGACGACGCGACCGCAAAGGAAGGCAGCGACTATGTCGCGGCACGGGGCCGCCTGCATTTTGCGCCGGGGCAGCGCCGACAGCGCATCCTGCTCACGTTGTTGCGCGACGCGAGCCGGCAGAAGCCGCCGCGTCACTTCGCGCTCGTGCTCGGCAATGTCGAAGGCCGGCCCAGCCATCGCATCGCGATCACGCCGGCGCCGATCGGCGCGTCCGACGGCGCGGGCGCCGAAGCACTGGCCCTGTCGACATCGCGCATCGCCAAAGACATTGCCGACCTGCGTCTCAGGCAGCACGTCGCCGACGAAATGATGAACGCGAGCCGCAACGACGCCGGCGCCTATGCCGCCTATCGCAATCGTCTCGCGACGGCGAGCGGCGACCTCAACCGCGCGCGCGAACGCTACCTGCACGAACTCGATCAACTCAAGCAGCTGCCCGCCGCAGCCGCACTCGGCGCCATCGATGCGATCGCCGAACGCTTCGTGCGAGAAGGCTATGCGCAGCAGGCCGAGGCCGCGCGAGTGATGAAGCGCCACCTGCGCGAACTGCTCGACGGCGGCGCGCCAGCAATGGATCGCTGGGCGCAGGAGCTCATGGACGTGATTCCCCGCGTCGGCGATCCTACGCGCGAGCCGACGACGACCTGAGCCGCCGCCTCGCTCTCCAAATTCCCTGCGGCGAGATCTACCGCGTCGTCATCCTCGGATGGATGCGCGCACACCGCCGCTCGGCGTGCGCATCGCGTTCAGTCCTGCGGCGACGACAACGCGTGCGTGCCGTCCGGCGCGCCGTCTGAGCGCGGCAACGCCGTCGCGGATGCGCTCCCCGCCAGGCGTGCCGCCGCGGCATCGTCGATCGCGACGGGCGGCGGCTGCCACGGGGCCGCGGGCGGGATTGATGACGCGGGCCGGTGCAACGGCGTCTCGCGCTGCCGGATCTGCTCGCGCATCGCCGCTACCGCCTGTTGTGCCTGCTCGCGCGCCACGTCGTGATTCATGTCGCCGGAATTCGCGAGTTCGTCGTCGGTGATCCTGTCGAGGCGACGCGATTGCGCCTGACGCTGCTCATGCAGCAATTCGACGTCCTGCAGCAGATGCGTCTTGCGCTTTTGCGCGAGTGCTTCGGCGACTTCGCGCTCGCCGCGCAGGTTGGCCTCGCGGATCGCGCGCGCGACGCTGGCGCTGAGCGTGTCGCGGCGACCGAAGCCGCGCAGCCGCACGCGCAGACCGAACTCTTCGGCGACCGCTGCCGCGGCAACCTCGTTCGCCCAGCGCTCGATACCGGCTGCGTTCGCCGCCGTGGTCCACGAATGCGCGAGGTTCGGCTGCATGGCCAGTTCCTTGCGCAAGGTTGCGACGACGCGCAGGCGGATCTCGGCGACTTCGATCGCGATCGCGAGCGCACGGCGATCCTTGCTCTCGACATCGCCGATGCCGCGCAGTACGCCTTGCGCACGCATGTCGTCGAGGCTGCGCGTCGAATCGCGGCGATAGCCGAAATTGCCCGACTGGAAACGCAGCCAGGCCTGATCGTCCGGAGCGAGGTCCAGGATGTCGATGACGCCTTCGACGACGACGTCGTCCGCATTGCCCGCATCGGCCTGCGGCGACACGGTCGCGACGAAATCGACGGCCGGCAGCCGGCACAGCTCCATGAAGCGCAGCGCATCCTCGGTGGGTTCGGAGCGCAGCCGCGTGATCGTCGCACGCAAACCGAAATGCGCGAGATCGGCGAGGATGCGTGCTTCGACGGCCGGCCGCACTTCCTCGTCGAACTTCACGCTGACCGCGGAATAATCGAAACGCGCGAGCGTTTCCCGGCAGCAGCGCCGCACCAGCGCAGCAATCGGTTCGGCCGGATCCGCGACATCGACGCCGACCAGTCGCGCCGTCGCCTCGTCGCTGCCCTCGTCGTCGCCGCATTGCACGCGCAGGCTCGTCGACAGATCCGCGAATCCGCGCGAGCGCAGTTGATACGTCTCGCCCGCGGGCACTTCGACGTTCAGACCGCGAAACAGCTTCAGCGCCGGAATGTCGACGAGCGTGTTGAACAGGCGAATGCGATAGCCGATCGATTGCGCGAACCCCTGCAGGCGGCGCTCCATGTCGATATGGATCGCGTTCTCTCCGCTGGCGAACGCGCGCGCCACGGCGTAGTAGCGCTTGCCGAACAGCAGTTCCTTCACGGCCTCGCCGACCTGCCGCTCCATCGCCGCGCGGATCGACGCCTCGTCGTGCAGCCCGCTGCGCTTGTGCGACTGGAAATTGTCGAACTGCAGCAGCGCCGTCGTGACGACTTCACAGCCGGCATTGCTGTCCTGCAGCGTGAATGCGTTGCAACAGCGCACCTCGATCTGTCGCGGTGCCGGATCGCGCATCTGGAATCCGATCCGGAACGGGACGCCGAGCTCCCTGCTGATCGCGTCGCTCACGCCGGCATCGAGTTCGCGCCGCCGGCTCAGGCCGTCGGCAGCAGGTGTGAAACAGTCGTGCAGACTCTCGCCGCGGTTTTCGCTCTGCTTCAGCAGCGCCGTCAGTTCCCGGTTGAGCTGATTCGATATCAGCGCGTGCAGCGTCTCGCCGGCACTGCCCTGCCCCGTGAGCAACGCGACGGCCAGGGCGCGCGCGCCGAAAACACCGTCGGCATGGATCTCGAAATGGGCGTCGAACTCGAGTTCGATCGCACTGGTGCCCTCCGACCAGCGGAACGCCCAGTTCTTCACCTGCTTGGGACCATGCAGTTCGCGCACGAACACGTGGCGCCCGCCGAAATCGCCGCGCAGCCAGCCGAACGCGCGCGGCCGATACGGTTCGGCGCTGCCGCCTTCGATCACGAAACGGTAACCCGCGCCATTGGCCTGGGCCGAAAACGTCGCGGCGT
>CAMLSI010000207.1 GCA_946482585.1 uncultured Lysobacteraceae bacterium | reverse complement strand
CCGAAGGACGATCTGGACCAGGCCGAGCAGGCGATTCTGCAGGCGCTGTCGCGTCAGGGCGCCTCGTTCTTCGCCGGTCTGCATGAGGCGGCCGGCGGCGGCTTCCCCGGAGAGACGGTCGACAGCATCTGGCAGCTGGTGTGGCGAGGGCTGGTCACGAACGACACCTTCTTCCCGCTGCGCGCGTTCACCTCCCGGCGCGGCACACGGCGCGATCGTGCTGCCGGTCGAACGCGGCGGCAGCGACGAACACGCCTGGGTCCGGCTCGGCGCCATCGACGTGATCGCGAGCCGGCTGCGCGCGGCCGGCCTCGCGGTGCCGCCGACCGAGACCACGCTCGCGCTGCTCGACGGCGGCGGCGGGCACGATACCGCGAGCCTGCTCCGCGGCGCGGGCACGCACTGGGTCGTCAGCGGCCGCGTCGATCGCAGCGCACTCGGCTGGCGCGTCGCGCTGCAGGCGACCGACGGCGCGGGCACGCAGCACCTCGCATCGACCGAGGCGCAGGACCTGCTCGCCGCATTGCGCGACGCGACGGACGCGCTGCTCAAGCAGCTGGGCCTGACACCCGCCACGCTGCCGCCGCGCGATGCCGCGACCGAGGACGTGCTCCAGCGTGCGCAGGCCGCGATGCTCGAGAATGACTTTCAAGCGGCGCGACGCATATTGACCGAAGCGCTGTCGTCGACCGCGAAACAATCCGAGCTGCGCTACCAGCTCGCGACGCTCGCGTTCCGCGCGGGCCGGCTCGACGACGCCGAACGGGAACTGCATCGCCTGCTCGACGACGAATCGGGCAGCAGCGACGTGCAACGCACGGCGCAGATCCACTATGGCCTCGGCGCGATCGCGATGATGCGCGACCGCGCCGACGTCGCCGAACAGGAATTCGGCCGGTCGCTCGCCGTGCTCGATCGCCGGCGCCATCCGCTCGACTATGGCAAGGCGCTCGGCGGCCGCGGCGGCGCACGGCTCACACTGGGGCGCTACCAGCAGGGATTCGACGATCTCGGCGAAGCGCGCACCCTGCTCGGGCAATCCGGCGACCGCCTCGCGCTCGCGCGCATGAATCTCGTGTTCGGCATCTCGCAACTGCTGCACGACCGCGTCGCCCAGTCGATACCCGTGCTCACGGCCGCGCTCGCACAGCTGGAACCGTTCGGCGCGATCAACGAGCGCGCGCACGGCTATTCCGCACTGTGCAACGCGCAATTGGAATTGCTCGACTACGTTGCCGCCGCGCGCACGAACGAAGCCGCCTGGGCGCTGCTCGCGCGGATCAAGGACCCGCTCAATCGCGCCGAGACGCTGAGCGACCGCGTCGCCCTGCTGCTCGCCGACGGACGCTACCGCGACACGACGGCGGTACTGACCGACCTCGATGCGCTGGACCTCGCCGCGCATCCGCGCCTGGACGGACGCCGCGACAGCCTGCATGCGGAACTCGCCTGGAAACAGGGCGACCTCGCCGCCGCGCTCGCGCGGGCCGAGGCCGCGATCGGGAAACTGCAGGCGCACGAACCCGACGCCGCCGCGCGGATGGTGCTGCTGCGGCAGCGCGCGCTGCTCGCGTCGGGACGGCGCGTGCAGGCAGCCGCCGCACTCGCCGCGGCGGCGCCGGCCGACGGCAATCTCCTGATCGGACTGCGTATCGCGCGCGCCGAGCTGGCCGCCGCCGGCCCCGCGCCCGACGATGCGGAACGCGAATTCGCCGCGGCGCTCGCCGATGCCGAAGCGCGCGCGCTGCCGGCGCAGACTCTGCGCGTCGCCGAAGCGATGCTGCCCTACCTGCTTGCACGCGGTCAGGTCGATGCGGCGAGCGCGATCCTCGGGCGTCTCGCGCCGACGGCCGAACAGGATTTCGACGCCGTGCTGCTGCAGGTCCGCGTGCACCAGGCCTCCGGCCGCGTCCAGGCCTGGGCCGACGCCCTGCGCCGCGCGCGCACGCTCGCGGGCGAACGCCGGATCCCGGCCGAACTGCAGCAGGTGCCCGCCGCACTCGACGCGCCGGCGCGCGGTCCCGGCGCGTCGTCGCCCTGAGGCCGGCGCCGCCCTACGACCGCATCGCAGGAATCCGCGGCGAGAACAGCAGGTCACGGCGCCGATCAGCGCGAACGGGATCGCCGACATCACGATGAACACCTTGCGGAACGAGTCGAACGGCCAGATGAAGATCAGCAGGATCGCGCCGAGCGCATGTGGCAGGTACTGCAGCAACGCCTGGTTGGCCTCGGCCGCGTCCTCGATTTCACCGCCGGGTTCGATGCGGTAGCCGGACGGCAGCGGCCGTGCGGCGAACTCCGGCGCGCCGGCTGCCGCGATAGCCGCGCAAAGCGTGCGCTGGATCACGCTATCGCCACCCCATGCGTGCGGAAACATGCAAATCACATGTGCGCCACATGCTGCGCTGATGTGTTCGACGGCCGCGTGACCGAGACTGCCGCGCCGACAGCCGGAGACCTGCGCATGAGAGACTGCCGCCGTACTCGCGTTCACGGGAACACCTCGGGGGCCGGAGCCCGCCAGCGGCTCGCGGTCCTGCTCGCCGGTAGCGCGCTGGCCGGCGTCGCGGCATCGCCGGCGGCGACGGCGGTGACCTACACCGGGAAGGTCACGGGGGTCATGGCCCACGACATGGCCGGCGGCACCGGCGGTTACTCGCCAGGCTATCTGATCCAGCCCGTCGGCTCGCGCCTGAACTATGTGTTCGCGGACGGCGACCGGATCGCCACGAGCACTGCGGCGGTCGCCGACATCCAGGCCGTGAGTCTCGTGTCGGCGAACGGCGCGTCGCCGGTGACGCTGGATGTCGCCGGCGAAAGCCGGCTCGGCATATCGGCCACGCGCGCCGCGGTCGGCGCCTGGGGTGTCGCGGTCGGCGTCGACGTCAACGGCGGCAGCCTCGTCGTGGACGGCGGCGCGAACGTGTATGCGCAGGCCGACGACCCAGTGCCGACCAGCGCTGCGCTCGGCGTGCAGGTGCGCTCGGGCACGCTCGCGTTCCAGGGCCCGACCGAGATCAAGACCTACACCCCCGGCTATTCGCAGGCGCTCTGGGTCTATCAGGGCACGGTGGATTTCAACGGCACGGCGAATATCCTGGCGCAGGCGCGAGGCTCGACGACCTGCGGCGTCTACAACTCCGGCGGCGGCGCGAGCCGGATCAATTTCCATCACGGCGCCACCATCGCCGCACACGGGATCTGGCCGAGCGACAACGTCCACGGCATCTACAACGACAACGTGAACACCCAGTTCTACGTGACCGGCGCGCTCGACCTCGATGCCGTGTCGTACGGTTCGACCGCGTTCGGCGTGCGCAACCAGGGCTATCTCGACGTCAGCGGCAACGCGCGGTTCTCCGTGAACGGCCCGCGTTCGACGCACGGCATCGCCAACACGCATCGCACCGCGCGCATGAACTTCGGCGGCGACGTCGACATCACGGTCACGAACGGCACCGGCTACGTGCCGTTCGGCAATCCGACCGCGATCGGCAACACCTATTCGGGCACGTCGTACATCCGGTTCGGCGGAAACGTGACGGCGCGCGTGACGGCCACGACCGAAACCTATGCGATCGACAACATGAGCACGCTGCAGGCGACGGTGCCGTCGAGACGCATGACCTTGTCGGCGACGACGAACTGCGCCGACTGCAACGCCTACGCGATCCGGAACACGGGCGGCACGGTGCAGATCGCCGGCGGACTGATCGCCGGCGCCACCGCGCCCGGCGCCGGCAAGCGTCATGCGATCTGGAACGTCGGCGCCGGCGACCGCAACGGCACCGTGTCGGTCAACGAGACCGGCGCACAGCTCGTGCAGCTCGATGGCGACGTCACCACCGGCGCCCTGCCCGGCCAGACCGGCGTCGCGTCGACGCGCATCGTCCTCGCGACGGCGGGTTCTCATCTGCGCGGCCGGGTGATCGGCTACACCGGCGCAGACAACTACTACCAGGCCGGCAAGACTGAACTCGGTGTCGGTGCGAACACGCACTGGTCCTATCAGGGCGCCGGCAACCGCGCCGACTTCGGCGACGGCACGCTCGCCGTGGCCGGCCTGGGCATGCTCGATGCCTCGGGCGTGCTCACCGATGTCCTGGCCATCGACAGCAGTGACGCGCAAGGCGCCGACGTGACCCTGGCCGATCAGGCCATCGTCCGCCTGCACACGGATATCGGCGCGGCCGCCGCGGGCCGCGTGAACTTCGGCAGCGGCATCCAGGCATTCTCCGCGACCGGCACGCTGCAGATCGCGATCGATCGCGATCCGCTGCTGGACAGCGGCACCATCGCCGATGTCGATGCGCCCGTGGTCTATGCGATCGCGACGCCGGCCGTCGTGGTCGACGCGACGCCGGCCGCGGCCGGCGCGGCTACGTTCGCGGCCGCCGCGGGACGCGCGGAAACGCAGTCGGTCACGATCGCCGGGGTTGCAAGAAGCGCGATCGTGCGGCCGATCGTCGCCGTCTCGGGCAACCGCCGGCAGATCCTGCTCAACGGGCTCTCCATCCGCGTGCTTCCGCGCGACACCATTTTCCGCGGCACGATCGAGCACTGACGCGACGCATGCACACGCAACGAACGACACCCCGGCGTACGCGAGGCAGCGCGTGACGGCCCGGGCTCCGGCAGATCGCGTCCCGCGCCCGTGCTATGCGTTCCGGCAATTCGAACTCGATATCGCCGGACGCGAGCTGCGCGAAAACGGCATACCCGTCGAACTGCCGGCGAGCGCCTTCGATTGCCTGGTCTATCTCATCCGCCATCGCGACCGCGCGATCGGACGCGATGAACTGATCAGCGCGACCTGGGGCTGCGTCGACACGAGCGACACCACGCTCGCCCATACCATCGTGCGCCTGCGGCGATTGTTCGGCGACGCGGGCAAGGATCAGCACACGATACGCACGATCCCGCGCGTCGGTTATCGCTGGGTGGCACCGACCGGCGAATGCGCCGTGCCGGCGTCAAAAGCACCGATCGACGCGGCGCGCGAACCAGCACCCCGCTCGCCGCATGCACCGATACGGCATCGGGTCCTGCCGCGCCTGGTCCAGGTCGCGGTTGCCGCCGTCGTCGTCGCGGTCTGCGGCCTGCTCTGGCCCGGACACCGTAGCGAAGCGGAACGTATCGCAGCCCCGTCCATCGTGTTGCCGGCCGGCACCGATGCGCTGGCGCCCGAATGGGCATGGCTGCGTTTCGCCGTGGCCGATCTCGTCGCCGCGCGGCTGACGCGCAGCCGGTACGCCGCGATCGCGAGCGAACGCGTCACGGCGAGCGTGGTGCATTCCGGCGATGCGCGCACCGCGGCAACCGACGCCGCGCAGATCCGGCCGGACCTGACGCGCGTCGCCGACGAATGGCGCGTGACCTTGCACGCGCGCGATGCACACGGACGGCCGCTCGTCAGCGAGGGCCGCGGTCCCGACGCGATGGATGCGGCCCGACGCGCCACCGATGCGTTCCTGCATGCCATGGGCTACGCCGCCCCGGCAGTGGAGACCGATGCGCTGGCCAGCCGCGCCGACCTGAATGCGGCGATCGATGCCGGACTCGACGACGCGCTCGCTGAAGCGATGGCCGCTGCGGCCAGCGAGCGCTTCGACGAAGCCGCGGACCGTCTCGGCGAGGCGCGCACGCTGAGCGAACACGGTACCGACGGCAGCGCGAAAATCGATGCCGCATTCGGCGCGCTGCTGGTGCGCCGGCAGCAGCCCGCCATGGCGCTGCCCTATCTGCACCGCGCCATCGCGCGGCTCGACCAGCAGCACAAGACTGCCGTGCTGGTCGATGCGCTCACCAGCGTCGCGCAGGCACAGCTCGCGCTGCGCGCGAACGAGGCGGCATTGATCGCGACCTCGCGCGCCTGGTCCCTGACCGGCACGCACGACGAGGTTTCCGTCACCGCCACGCTGCATGCTCGCGCGCTGGCAGCCTGCGGCGACACGGCCGGCGCAAACCGGCTCGTCGCCGGATTGCGCGCGCGCACGCCGCTCGACCAGGCGCGCCTGCAGGCATTGCGCGCGCGACTCGCGCTCGACGCCGACGATATCGACACGGCCGTCGCTGCGGCGACGCAGGCGCTGACCGTCGACTACGCACGCGCCGACCGGCTGGCCTATGCCCGCGCCTGGGCCGACAAGATCGAGGCGCTGCAGCGCGCCGGCCGCAGCGCAGAATCCGGCATTGAACTCCAGCGCCTGACGGTGTGGTGCGGCACGACCTGCACGTCGACACACGCGCTGCGTCTTGCGCTGCAGGCCGGCCAGGCCGTCGCGGAACAGCGCGGCAAGGACGCGCTGGTCCTGTACGCGGATGCGTTGCGCGCAGCCGATCGCACCGCGACACCGGCGGTGCAGACGACGGTTGCG
This sequence comes from uncultured Lysobacteraceae bacterium, assembly GCA_946482585.1. Next base: position 2,521 of record CAMLSI010000207.1, on the reverse strand, counting down.
GCCGCCTATCTCGAGACCCTCGTCGCCGCGGGTCGCATGGACATCGCCGTCGCCGTCGCCGGGCGCCTGCCCGAGCGCGATCTCGCCGGCCTGCCGCCACGCACGCGCGCCGCGGCGGATGCGGTCCGGGCGTGGCAGGCGCAGTTCATCGAGGGACCAAGCCTCGCGCGCACCGGCGAACCACGACGCGCTCGCCGCGACGGTCTCGCGCGCTGACGGCAGCGGCTCGCGACAGACCGGCGTCGACGCGTGCGGCCGCGACGGCCGCCATACGCCCGCGCTGCCCCCTGGCGGCGTGTCCGGGACACCCTCAGACGTCCTCGCACCGGCAATGCATGCCGGATACATGCGGCTGCATGCCGATGCGATCGTTCCGTCATGCAACGCATGAGGCGACTGCGAATACTCCGCGGGCGCGGCCCGGCACGACGACTCTCGCCGAGAGACGTGCGCGGATCCGCGCGCGGACGTGACGTCCGCACTCCTATTCGTCCCGAAGCGGATCTCACACATGTTACGAAGCACTCTCGCCGCCGCGATCGCATTCGCGCTGGTCAGCCCGGCCGTCCACGCGTTGACCGACGAAGAAGGCACGTCGGCCATCCAGTTCAACTTCAACAACCCCGGCGCGCGCAGCCGCGCGATGGGCGGGGCCTTCCTAGCGCTCGCCGACGACGCCACCGCGGCCTACACGAACCCGGCCGGCCTGACGCAGCTGAGTCGGCGCGAAATGTCGGTCGAATGGCGCCAGACGAATTTCTCGACGCCGCATCTCGCCTCCGGTCTGGCCGATTTTCCGACCCGTGCCTTCTACGAGCGAGCGGACTCGTCGGTCGCCGGGCCGTCCTTCGTCTCCGCGGTGTTTCCGCTGGGCAAGGTCTCGCTGGCTTTCTTCCGCCATACCAACGCGGACTTCAACACCCGTTTCAGCTACGAAAATCCGGCCGACCGGGGACTCTTGCCGTTCGTGAGCCGCGTGGACCTCAGCGACGCCGTCTACGGCGTCTCGGCCGGCTATGCGCTGAGCGACCGCTGGCAGATCGGCGGCGGACTGAACCTGCACGATTTCGAGATCGATTCGGAAACTGTCCGCACCGTCGGCAGCGACGGCATCGCCAGCTGGCGCCAGCGCCAGCGCGGCAGCGATCGCGGCCTCGGCTATACCGTCGGCCTGCGCTTTCTCGCGACTGACCGGCTCGCCGTCGGCGCGAACTATCGCCGCGCGCCGCGCCTGACCTACGACGCAATCGCGAGCGAGATCAGCTTCGACGGCACAGAATCGATCTTCCTGCGCAAACCCAGCGATTTCGACGTACCGGACGCCTACGGCATCGGCCTCAACTACCGGTTCTCCGACGCGTTCGCGCTGGGCTTCGACATCAACCGCGTGCGCTATTCGCAGCTGACGCGGCGCATCAGCTCTGCCTTCGGGGAAGTCGGCAGCGAATTCGAGTACCTCGATGTCGACGGCCTGCGCATCAAGAACGGCACTGAGTTCCATCTCGGCGGCGAGTACGTGCTGGTCGACCGGAAGGTGCCGCTGAGCCTGCGCGCCGGCGCCTGGATCGATCCGGAGCACAACCTGCGCAAACCTGCGCCGGCGAGCGCCTGGGCGGACAGCGCGAATGCGTCGATCTTCTCGCACCACACCGGCGCGCAGATGCACTGGTCGCTCGGTGCGGGTCTCGCCTTCGAGCGCTTCTCGATCGACGTCGCAGCCGATCTGTCGAAGTATTCCGATACCGTGTCGGTATCGGGCGTGTTCCGCTTCTGACGCGCGCGGAAACCGGGATGGGTAGCGTGCGGTCGCCCCGCGGCGACCGCACGAACGCGCGGGCACACGACACACCCCGCGTCGGCTCGTTGCGACTCCCGGTTACCCGCGCTACTCGAACCGCCCCGCGAAAATGCGATCGCTCGCGAAATACGGACGCAGCCACGCCATCTGCGGGCGATCGACCGTGTAGTTGTTCGTCGGCTCGAGCGTGAAGATGTACTCACCCCATTGCGGACCGGCCGCCCACCAGCTCCAGCCGAGCCAGACGTCGGCGTTGTTCGCGAGATAGCCGAGCGCGTTCGTGACCGCCGTGCGGCAGTCCTCGTTCGCACCGCCAGCGAATTCGCCGAGGAAACCGCGCTTGCCGCGTTCGCGCAGCCATTGCGTGACGGCAGTCAGTTGCGCGGCGCCGTTGCCCGCATTGCACCACGACGACTGGCCGGAATAGTCGCCGTCGAAATACTGGTGCAGTTCGTAGGCGTAGTGATTCAGCGGATCGACGACGCCGCCCATGACGCTGCCGTTCGGCGTGCCGTACCAGTTCTGCAGCCAGCTGTGCGCGCCGGTCCAGGCATTGCCCGGCACGAGGATCCATTGCGGCGCGCCGGCATTGCGGATGCCGGCGATGCCGGCGTTTGCCGCGAGCAGCCAGTCTTCCGTCGGCATGCTGTTCGGCTCGTTCATGAGGCCGAAGATCACGTGCGGCTCGTTGCGAAACACGGTAGCCAGCCGATTCCAGAAATC
>CAMLSI010000206.1 GCA_946482585.1 uncultured Lysobacteraceae bacterium | reverse complement strand
GGCGGACGCCTGAGCGCCGCGCTGGAGGCGATGCCGTATACGCGCGCGCTCGCCAAGCTGACCGAACGGCGCAGCGCCGGCGTCAAGGATCTGCGCCACGGCTGGTGCAGCGACCGCGATCGTCCGCACGGCCGCAAGGACGATGCCGACATCGAACCGCTGCCGCACATCGCCGGCGCGCGCTGGTATCTCGCCGCGGCGACGCTCGCCGGCAGCAGCGACGGCACGCGCGCACGCTGGATCGGCGACGGGCTCGTGCCGGTACCGAGCGCGCTGGGCCAGCATGCCGATCCGCAGCGTTCGCTGCGACTGCCGTCGGAACAGCGTCACGTGTTTCGCGGACTCGGGCACATGGATCTCATGAATCATCCGCGCGTCTACGAACGCCTGCGGGACTGGAGCAAGGCGGACTGACTCCGCGCGCGGTCGCCGACGGTGCGGAATCCACGGCCCGCACCGTCGCGACGAGGCATCAGGCGCGACGGATATCGTGCTTCTCGCGCACTTCGTCGATGCGCGTCTGCACTCTCTCGGGTACGTGGCCCTTTTCCGCCTGCGCGAAGATCTCGCCGAGCACGCGACGCTCGTCTTCGTCGACGACGTTGTCGCGCAGCGCGAGGCCGAGCAGGAAATTGATTTCGCCGATATCGAGCTGACCGTCGTCGGCGAACACCGGAATCGAGCGGAACGCGATTTCGATGTGGCTCTTGGCTTGCGGCATGACACGACTCCTTCGTGAACGCTACGCAGCGGACCGATTCCGCCGGATGCCGACGATAACGTCCCGGCGAGAACAACGCGAACGCACGCCGGAGCGGCGCGGTCGCCGCACGGAGATCACGGTGAAACCGTATGCTGCGCGCCGGAATTCCGCACCCGGCACCCGCGGCTGGCGGCGGCCACGATGCTGTTCGCGCTCGCCGGCTATCACTGCGCGGATTTTTCCCGCGCAGCGGGAGCGCAGTGCTACAGCGCGCAGGGCTGGCCCGCGCCGTCGATGCAGCGTGACGCCGCGCTCATCGGCAACGCCGACGAGTAGTTCGCGAGCACGCCCTGCTGGGCGCCGGTATTCACGTAGTTGATCAGGCGCAGCGCGATCACGGGCAATCCGGCCAGACGCAACCCCTCGCGCGACGGCCGCAACGCGATCGGCCCGCTGCCGAAGGTCGGCTGAGCGAGTTTCAACGCGACCGAGCCGGCCGCACGCAGCGGTTCGCCGGCGCCGCTGCCGCAAACCTGGCTCATGGGTCCGTGGAACCGCGAACCGACCAGCGCATCCGGCGCATTGCCGCCCGGCACGGTCACGGCGAGGGCGGTGGCCGGATGACGCACGCTCGCTTCGCAGCCGCCCAGCTGCACGCCGCCCGAGTCGACGAGGATTCCGCCTTCGCGATCGGTGATCAGCAGCCACTCGCGCTCGATCACGGCGAACGGCGTGCGCGCGTTGTACATCGCACGGAACGGCGGCAGCGGCGCCGTGGTGCCCGGCGGCAGCAGCGACGGATTCGTGTAGAAGCGCTTGGTCGGGAATAACTGCACAAAGGAACTCGTTGCACCGAGTTCGCCGCGCGTGTCGAAATCCGCGTCGAGTTCGGTCGCAGTGAGTGCGGCGCTGACCGCATCGATCGCGCGCTCCAGCGGATAGCTGAGTTCGATCGCGCGGTTGTCGGCGACGACACGCGCGACGACCGAGCGCGCCGCGGGATCGGTGATCGCATCGGCCAGCGTGAGCTGCATACGCGGCGAAGGCACCGCGTGACGCACGACGCTCGCGGTCGTGCCGCGCGGGCGATCGGCCGGATCGACGCGGAACTCGTCCAGCGCGACCGCGGCGGCACCGAAGAACGTGCCGGCAGCGACGTTGATCACGGCCGCATAACCGCTGATGGCGCCGCGCGGATTGAGGAGGTCGCGTGCGGGCTGATTCGCCCAGTAGCCGCCGGGCGCCGTCCAGGCTGCGCCGATCGCCGCGCAGTCGCGCGCGACGCCGACGGTGTTGCCGATCAGGCCGTCGGTCGGCGTGCCGGGCGCCACATCGGCGACTTCGATCGCTTCGATCCAGCCTTCGCGCACGCGCGCGGGATCGCTCTCGTCAGGCTTGCCGTCGTCGATGCGCAGCGGCTGCAGGCGGCGTCCGGGTTGATTCGGCACGCTGCCGGCCAGGGCCGGGACGACGCAGCTCGCGTCGTCGGTGAGCAGGAATGCACCGCCCGTCTGCGCGTCGGCGGCGATCGCGCCGCTCCAGCTGTCGCGACCGGCGAGGTAGACGTTGACGACGAGCGCCGTGTCGCCGATCTCGCCTTCGGCGACGCGCAGCTGCACGACCTTGCCGCGGTCGCCGTGGTTGGCGAGCGCAATGAGCGTCGTGTTGCCCGCCTGCACGTTGTAGTACGGAAAGATCAGCGCCTGACCCTGACCGCGCGTGCCGAGCACGACCGCGTGCGCGGTTCCCGCGAACAGCGCGGTCGCGAGCAGCATTCCCTGCATGAATCGGTGCATCCCTGCCTCCTGACCGCTGCGCGACCGCGCAACGCGCACAGGAACTGAGACGCACGGAACGGCGGAACCCCCCAGCGCCGTTCGCCGCCGGCCTACGCGGCGTCCGGCAACAGACTCACGAGCACGGTGCCGGGCCCCGCGTGCGCGGAGATGGCCGCTCCCATCGGCACGATCTCGATCGCGGCGAGATCGAGTTCGGCGCGCAGCACCGCGACGACACGCTCGGCCTCGGCGAGGTTGTCGCAATGACCGACGAGCACGCGGCCGCGGCGCTGCGCCGGCGTCAGTCGGCGCAGCACCCAGCGCGCAAAACACAGCGGCAGGTCCGCGCGCAGGCGCAGCGCCGAACGCAGGTGCAGGCGCCCGTCGGCACCGACCGCGGCGATCGGTGCGAGCCGCAGCCAGCGCGTCAGCGGCAGGGTCCAGCGCGGCAGCCGGCCGCCGCGGACCACGTGGCTCAGGTCGCGCACGTAGGCGAACAGCGCCGTCCCCGGCACGAGCGCTTCGATCTGCGCCGCGATCGCAGCGGCATCCAGGCCCTGCGTCGCGAGTTCGGCCGCCCGCTGTGCGAGCAGCCCCTGCGCGCACGAGGCGGTGCGCGAGTCGACGATGTGCACGCGCCCCGGCGCGCTGCGCTGCGCAGCGCTCTCGCCGGCCTGCAACGTGCCGCTGACCGCACGCGACAGGCCCACGTAGACGACTTCGTCGTGATGGCTCAGCAGGAACTCGAACAGGCGGCGGAAATCGCCCGGCGGCGGCTGCGAGGTGCGCGGCAGCACCGGATTCGTGCGGAGTTCGTGGAAAAACTCACTTGGCGATAAAGATACTTTGTAGAGATAGTCCTGCGCGCCGAAATTCAGGCGTACCGGCACGAGATGCAGCGGCAGCCGCTCGAGCGCGTCGTCGGGCAGGTCGGCCGCGGAATCGGTGACGACGGCGACCTTGAGCCGCGATTGCGCCGCGCGCTGCTGCGATCGCATGTCGTCGGCCTTGCAACTGCCGATGCGGCCGAACTGCCCGAGCAACGCGTAGAGCTGCTGGGGTTCGTCGACGTGCGCATGCACGCGCAGCTTCGCGCGCGTGCCGGCGAGCACGAGGCTGGAATGGTCGAGCGCCTGCAGGGCCGCCCTGACCGCGTCGCGTTCGATCGCGTCGGCGCTGAGCACGCATTCCGTGCACCAGCGATGCGTCGCATCCGGTTCGGCGGCTTCGGCCATGACGCCGGCGTCGCTCTGGAATTCGGCCGATGCGGCAAGGCCGGCGCGGCCGCGCTGCAGGTAGTCGTCGATGCCGGCTACGAGTTCGACGAAGCCGAGCGCGCCCGCGTCGACGACACCGGCCTTGCGCAGCACGCTCAATTGGTCGGGAGTGCGCGCGAGCGCGTCGCGGCTGGCGAGGACCGCCCGGGACCAGCCGCCGCGCAGGTCGCCGTCGCCGCGCTCGGCCTCGCGACGCAGCGCCGTGGCGAACGCGGCGATGACCGACAAGATGGTGCCTTCGCGCGGTTCGGCGACTGCGCCGCGCGCCTGACTCGCGCCGACGTCGACCGCCGCGGCGAGCTCGCCCAGGCCCACCCGCGACTGATCGGCCAGCCGCTCGCCGACACCCTGCAGGAACTGCGCGAGGATCGCGCCCGAATTGCCGCGTGCGCCGTCGATGGCTTCGTCGCCGGCACGACGCAGCAGGCTGCCGGCACTGCCCGCCCGCAGCGGCCGCAGCGCCTGCTCGACCGCGCTCAACGTGAAGGCCAGGTTCGAGCCGGTATCGCCGTCGGCGACCGGGAACACGTTGATCCGGTTGATCGCATCGCGTTGCGAAAGCACGCGCCGGATGCCGGCGAGCAGTACGCGCTTGAGTGCGACGCCACCGGGGCGCCAGCGATGCGGGATCAGGCGGATTTCTGCGGAAGCGCTATTCATGCCCGAGTCTATCCAGCGGACCCGGGCATACGCGCGCTGCAGCGCAGCGAGACAAAGGCGCTTCCGGGACCCGACGCAACCGATTCACGCCTCGGCGCATCCATCCCACTGTCCGCCGCTGTCCGCTGCCGCCGGAACGGACAGTCCGGACAATGCACATGACTTCAAGCCCTTGTTGCGCAAGGCCGGGGAGGCCGCACAGGCATTGGCACGAACTCTGCTGTAGCCGGGCATCCCCGCTGGCTACACCGGTATTGTTCGTGCGAGCATGCCGTTCCGCCCGCGAGCCCGTGCCAGCGTTCCGCCACCCCGGAGCCACCGATGCTCACCAATCCGCGATCCCTGATCCTGCTGCTGGGCCTGGCATTCCTGGCCGGTGCCAGCCATGCAGACGAGTACCTGCTCGGCGGCTCGACGCCGGGCGGCGTGGCACTCGCGCAGTCGCGTCAGGACTGCGACATCCAGCCGGCCGCGAACGCGCGTGTGATCTATCACGACGGCCAGAGCGCTCCGGTCAGCGTACCGGTTGACGCGCGCGGCACGGTCGGCGAGCGGGTCGCCACGACCCCGGGCGGTGCCGATGCCGCAACACCGGCCGCATCGCTGCCTTCGACCGACATGGTCGTACCGCCGAAACCGCGCGGCGGCGGTCTGCGCTGGCAGTCGGTGCTGCCGGGTTCGATCAAGTAGATCGGTTCGCTCACGTGGCTTTGCCGCGGCGACGCGGCATCATAGGCGCGTGATCGACTTCTTCCGGCGCCTGCGCGAGCGCCTGCAACCTCGCCCTCACCCGATCGACGACGCGACCTGGCAGCGGGTCGCATCCGATTGCGCGCTCGTCGCCGCGCTGGCCCCGGACGCGGCGCAGCGCCTGCGCGCGCTGTGCGCACGCTTCCTCGCCGACAAGCAGTTCACCGCGCTGGCCGGCGCCGAACTCGACGACTACCGCTGCCTGCTGATCGCCGCCCAGGCCTGCCTGCCGGTGCTCGATCTGGGCTATGACTACCTGCGCGGCTGGCGCCAGGTGCTGGTGTATCCGGGCGAATTCCGCGTGCGCCGCGAACACCATGACGAGGACACCGGCGTCGTCACCGAAGGCGACGACGCCCTGATCGGCGAAGCCTGGGAGCATGGGCCGCTCGTGCTGTCCTGGGCCGACATCGAGCAGGACCTGGCCGAACCGCACGCGGGCTTCAACGTCGTGATCCACGAGATCGCGCACAAGATCGACATGCTCGGCGGCGGCAGCGACGGCGTGCCGCCGTTGCCGCACTCGCTGCCGCGCAGCGAGTGGATACGTACGTTCCAGCAGGCCTACGACGCGCATTGCGTCGCGGTCGACGCGGGCGCGGACACGGCGATCGACCCGTACGCCGCCGAAAGCCCCGACGAATTCTTCGCCTGCCTCGTCGAAGCCTGGTACTCGGACGCCGCGCTGGTCGAAACGCAGATGCCGGCCGTGGCAGCCCTGCTGGAGCGCCTGTTCCGCCCCGGCGCAACGGCGACTGCAATCTGAACGCGGCCTGCCGAGCCGGGTTGGTCCGGCCAGGTTTCGGCTACACTGCGGCGGTTTTCTCTGTCGCTTCTGGAGTGGAAGGCATGCGCAGCACCGCGATTCTGGCCTTGCTCGGCTTCGGCCTCGTGGCCTCCTCGCCCGTATTCGCGGTCGAGTCGTTTACGGGTACGAATGTCGGCCCCATTCCCGATGCACCAGCCGGTTCGCCGAGCTGCGGCGTCAACAACCTGGGCCAGCCGCGAGTCGTGAGCTTCGACGTCAATGGCCTGATCTATCCGGTCGTCGGCGTCAGCCTCAGCATGAACATCAACCACACTTGGCGCGGCGACCTCGTCGTCACGCTCGCCGCTCCCGGCGGCAGCCCGTCCAAGGTCATCTTCAGCCATACGGGCTCCAACGTGCCGAACGGCTGCGGCCACAACGGCATTCTCAACGGTCTCTACACTTTCGAAGACACCGGCGAACGCGACTGGTGGGGCAGCGCGTTCCCGACGGTACCGACCGGCTCCTATCGCGCGGCGCTGCCGGGCGGACAGAACCCCGGCGGCGCGGCGACGCTGATTTCGCCGGACTTCCGCAATCTCGCGCCCGAACTCGCCAACGGCACCTGGACGCTCACGTTCTGGGACGCCGGCGATCCGACTCCGGGCCAGCCCGGCAGCGGCACCGGCACGGTCAATGCCGCCACCCTGATGATCGACCAGACCGACGCGCTGTTCGCCAACGGTTTCGAAGCGGCCCCCTGAGGGAATCTCCGGAAACCGCCGTCCCGGCGGTTTCAGAGCCGGGTCGAGCACTTGGCCGCTCGACCGCGAGCAGCACAACCGGCACCGCAGGAACCTCGCAGGTCTTGAGGTTCACGGACCGCTCGGCAGTCAGCTCGCCGCTCCGCACCTGCCGCCGGCCGCAAGGGCCGGCGGTCGCGTTGCATACGACTTGACCAACCAGTAGCCTGTCGGATTCGGTCGCAAAGACGATTCGCAGGTTCCGTTTGCTCATGTCGTGGTCCCTTCGTCGCGCTGTCTGCCTGATCTCGCTTCTCGCGTCCCCCGCTTCCGCCGTGCTGGCCTGCAGCGGCAGCGTCCATATCGAAATCGAGCACGCGGGCGTCTACGCGCTGGATCAGGCGAGCATCGCCGCCGTGGCGCCCGGGCTCGCCGATTGCCCGCGCGATGCGCTCAAGCTGACTCAGCGCGGTCAGGAAGTCCCGATCCACCTGAGCGGCAGCGGCGCGACCCTGCAACCCGGCGACCGCGTCGAATGGATCGGCAAGGCGTTGCACGGGCCGCTGTCGTGGTTCGACACCTACAGCACGGTGAACGTGTACGTGCTGTCCGGCGGCCCGGGAACGCATGCACGCTTCGTCGACGTCGAAGCGACGCCGGCTGCGGCCGCGGCCGGCCTGAGCCGGCGCCTGCATCTGGAGCAGGAAAACCTGATGATCCGGCTCAATCAGAGCCACGTGAAGCAATGGGAAGAGGCCGATTTCTGGCACTGGGCCAAGCTCACGCACGTCGATCCGGAACCGTTCTCGTTCGATGCGGATCTGCCCGATCTCGCAGCGCGCGGCGGCAACGTCACCTTTAAACTGAAATTCCGCGGGATGTCCGTCGTGCCGCCCACCGGCGCGAACGCCGCCAAGCCGACCGACCACAGCGTGACCGTGCTGATGGCCGGCAAGCCCGTCGCCCAGTTCGACTGGGACGGGCGCGACGAGGTCGAACGCGAGTTCTCGCTGCCGGCTGCGGCGCTGCAGGAAAAAGGCAACCGCTTCAGCCTGAGCGTGCCCAAGCGCCCGCTGAAGGCGGGCGATCCGAACTTCGTCGTCGACGTCGTGATGTTCAATGCGGTCGACATCGACTATCCGGTCGACGGCGATCTGACCCGTTCGACCGAAGCGCTGCGCATCGCCGGCGGCGGCAAGGTCGCGCTGCGCAACGGCGGTACGCAGGTCGCGCTGTACGGCGACGACGGCCGGCGCTGGAGTGCCGCGAACGGCGACTTCGGCCGCATCGACGCGAACGCGACCGTCTATCCGGTCGTCGACGCGCGTTTCGCCGCGCCGCAGAAAGTCCGTGCAGTCGCCGAGCGCGACTGGCGCCAGCCGGCCGAACCGGTCGACTACCTCATGATCAGCCATTCGCGCCTGATCGACGCGATCCAGCCGCTGGCCGAATTCCACCGCCGCCGCGGACTCAAGGTCGCCGTCATCGACGTGGACGATATCTACGACCAGTTCAACGACGGCATCACGCACCCGCAGGCGATCCGCAAGCTGATGCAGCAGGCCCATACGCAGTGGCCGCAGCCGCGACCCCGCTTCGCCCTGCTCGTCGGCGACGCGAGCTTCGACATCCGCCACCAGCGCATCGACCGGCGCAACCTCGCCAAGTGGGCTGACCAGGAACTGCTGACGCCGGGCCAGTTCGGCGACATTCCGAGCACGCCTTACGCCGATACGCCGGCCGATCTCAAGCATCGTGCGCTGATTCCGACCTGGCAGTTCATGTCCTACGACGGCCAGTCGGCCAGCGACAACCATTTCGTCAGCGTCGGCAGCGATCCGCTGCATCCGGTCATCGCGCTCGGCCGTTTCCCGGTCGTCGAGCCGGCCGAAGTCAAGGCCATCGTCGACAAGACCATCAACTACCTGAGCACGCCGCAGCTCGGCGGCTGGCGCCGCGACGTCATGTTCATCACCGACGAAAGCGACTACTTCAAGTCGACCTCGGACCAGATCGCCAAGTCGCTCGAGAAAGACGGGTTCCTCAGCGACAAGGTCTATGCGAGCGCCGAGGAGAAGGACAATCTCGCGCACCAGTCGTCGATCAAGCACGGCCTCAACGACGGGCGGCTGCTGGTGCATTTCATCGGCCACGGCGGACGCTACATCTGGCGCACGGGTCCGCCGGACCTGCGCAAGAACCACGACCTGTTCACGCTCGACGACGTGTCGAACCTGAGCAACGGCCGGCGGCTGCCGATGGTGCTGTCGATG
>CAMLSI010000205.1 GCA_946482585.1 uncultured Lysobacteraceae bacterium | reverse complement strand
TCGGTCGCCGGGACGCGCTGCACGCGATGCGTACCGGATTCGAACTTGAGCCGCGCGAAGGCGCCCTTGCCTTCGACGCGCGCGACGATTTCCTTGTAGCCGCCGTGCTCGCCCGGGTTCGACGAAATGATTTCCACGTTCCAACGCTGCCGCTCGGCGTAGCGGCTGTACATGCGGAACAGGTCGCCCGCAAAGATGGCCGCTTCGTCGCCGCCGGTGCCGGCGCGCACTTCGAGGAACAGGTTGGCGTCGTCGCGCCGGTCCTTGGGTATGAGCAGCAGCTGCAGTTCCTGTTCGAGTCTGTCGCGCGCCGTTTCGAGGTCGGCGATCTCGGCCTCGGCGAGCTCCTTCATCTCGGGGTCTTTGAGCAAGGTTTGCGCCGCGGCGAGCGCAGCCGCATTCGCGTCATAGGCTTTCAGCGCCGCGGCGACCGGCTCGAGCTGCGCGTATTCGCGGTTCAGCGCGCGGAAGCGATTGGTGTCGGCCGCGGCGTCGGGCTGCGCGAGCAGCGCGCCGACTTCCTCGAAGCGTTCGGCGAGCTGTTCGAGCTTGCGGCGGATGGTCGGAGTCATACGTCCTTGTCGTCGTTCGCGGCGGCGCGGTCGAACAGGCGCGCGGCGGCCTGGATCAGTTCGCCGTCGCCGCGCAGCGTGGCCGCGCGCAGGTTCGCGCTCGGCGCATGCAGCAGTTTGTTGGTCAGCGTGTTCGCCAGGAACGCCAGCGCCCCCTCGGGCTTGCGGCCGCGCGTCAGCATCGCGGTCGCGCGTGCAAGCACGTCGTCGCGCTCGGCTTCGGCCTGGCGACGCAGGTCCTGCACCGGGTTGCCGCGTTCGAGCGCGCGGCGCCAGGCCATGTAGCGCTCGACCTGCAGGTCGATGATCGCTTCGGCCTCGCGCGCGGCGGTTTCGCGCGAGCGCAGGTTTTCGTCGATGACCTGCCTGAGGTCGTCGATGGTATACAAATACGCATCGTCCACGTCGGAGACGGACGCCTCGATGTCGCGCGGAACGGCGATGTCGACGAGGAACATCGGCTTGCGCCGCCGCCGTTTCAGCGCGGCTTCGACCATCGCGCGCGTCAGCACCGGTTCGCGGCTCGCGGTGGAGGAAATCACGATGTCGGCCTCGGCCAGGTGCGCGGGCATGTCCGACAGCGCGATCGCGTAGCCGCCGCAGCGGTGGGCGAGGTTCTGCGCGTTGTCGAGCGTGCGGTTCGCGACGATGAGCCGCCGCACTCTGGCGTCGCTGAGATGACGTGCGGCGAGTTCTATCGTTTCGCCGGCCCCGATCAGCAGCACGCAGGCGCCGGCCAGATCGGCGAAGCGCTGTTCGGCGAGACGTACCGCGGTATAGGCCACCGAAACCGGGCTCGCGCCGATGCGCGTGTCGGTGCGCACGCGCTTGGCCACGGCGAAGGTGTGCTGCAGCATGCGCTCCATGGGCGCTTTGAGCGTCTGCGCGCTGCGCGCGAGCTGATAGGCGTCCTTGACCTGACCGAGGATCTGCGGTTCGCCGAGCACGAGCGAGTCCAGGCCGGTGGCGACGCGGAACATGTGACGCACGGCGTCTTCGTCGTCGTGGCGGTACAGGAACTCGTCGAGTCGTCCCAATGTCAGCTGATGGTGGCGATGCAGCCAGTCCGCCGGAACGATCTGAGCGCCGTCGGCGACGGAGCAGTAGAGTTCGGTTCGATTGCAGGTGGACAGGATCAGCGCTTCTTCGACGCCGGCCTGCGCGGCGAGTTCTTCGAGCGCGGGCCTGGCTTGTTCGGGACCGAACGCGACCTTTTCGCGCAGGTCCAGCGGAGCGGTGACGTGATTGAGACCGAGGGCTAGCAATGCCATGGATGACGGGGCCGCGCGGGCAACAATCAGCTAAGCTTGGACACGTGAGGGCGATGGTTGTCGCCCGGATTGCGGCAATCCTGCTGCCGCGCCGCACAAAATCGCGACTAGTGTGCGGTCGCGATCCGGCAAGATCAAGCAAGCCGGCCTCGACCGGCCGGCATCGATGATGGTGGATGTGGATGAATTTTCGCGCTGATCGCGCTGTTTCCCTGGCCGCACTGACCGTTGTCGCGGTGCTGCTGCTGACTGCCTGCACGGCGACGCCGGTGCGGCAGGCCGCGATGCAACCCGGCCAGGCCACCGTTGCGCCGACGCCGCTCGAGCAGGACCAGCTCGCGCAGATGCTGGCCGGCGAGTTCGCTCTCGGCAAGGCCGATCTGGCCGACTCGGCACAGCGCTACGCGCGTGCCGCCGAGCTCGGTTCGGATCCGCAGATTGCCGCGCACGCGACCCGGGTCGCGCTCGCGGCCAAGGATTGGAAGCTCGCGCGCGCATCGCTTGCGCGCTGGCGTGCATTGAAGCCGGACGATCCCGGCCAGACTCAGGTCGAAGCCAGCCTCGCGCTCAGCGACGGCAATCCCGACGCGGCATTTCAGTCGCTGTCGAAACTTCTCGTCCAACCGGATCAGCAGGGTTGGCGCCTGGTCGGACAGGTACTGCTCGGCGCCACCGACAAGGCCGCCGCGGCGACTTTGCTGCGGCGGCTCGCGACGCCGGCACGGATGACCGGCGCGCCCGAGGAAATCTGGATCGCGATGAGCCAGCTCGCGTTCAAGCTCGAGGCCAAGCCCTATGCGCGCGAGCTCGCCGATGCGGCGCTGAAGAAATTCACGAGTGCGGCCGCCTACGGCTGGTCGGCGCAACTCGCACTCGACGAAGGCGACAAGACGCGTGCCGGACGCGACTATCAGCAGGCAATCAAGCTCGCGCCGAAGGACATCCGTCTGCGCGCCGCGTACGCGCTGATGCTGGGTCAGCAGGGCGACAACAAGGGCGCCGCCAAGCTGCTCGCCGACGGCCCGCAGGACGATTACAGCTACGCCGCGCGCGCCGCCTATGTCGCGCGTGCGAACGACAAGAGCCTGATCCAGTCGCTGTACGACGAGCTCAAGAGCCGGCCCGAAGACGAGCGCGCCGCGCGTGCGCATCTGCTCGGCCAGCTCGCCGAGATGCTCGAGCAGAACGCCGCTGCGCTGAGCTGGTACGAACAGGTTTCGGTCGATGACGAGGACTGGTTTCCGAGCCAGATCCGCATTGCCGTGCTCACTGACGAAGTCGGCAAATCCGAACAGGCGCTCGTGATGACGCGCGAGCTGCAGCAGCGTGTCGGCGATCAGCTCGGCGCGCTCGCCGATGCGTTCATGCTCGAAGCCGAGCTGCTCGCCAAGCACGAGCAGCACGACGCCGCACAGGCGGCCTATGCGCGCGCGCTCAAGCAGATTCCGGACGACACGCGCCTGCTCTATGCGCGTGCGCTGCACGCGGCCGCGAACGGAATGGCCGACAGCGCCGAGGCCGACCTGCGCCGCGTGCTCGAACTCAAGCCCGACGACATGGACGCGACCAACGCGCTCGGCTACACCCTGGCCGATGCGAACCGCAAACTCGACGAGGCACTGAGCCTGATCGAGCGCGCGCTGAAGGCCAAGCCCGAGGATGCGGCGGTGATCGACTCCTACGGCTGGGTGCTGTATCGCCGCGGCGATCTGAGCAGCGCGGAAAAGGCCCTGCGGCGTGCGTTCGAGAAGCAGTCCGACGGCGAGATCGCCTCGCACCTCGGCGAAGTGCTCTGGATGCAGGGCAAGCATGAGGAAGCGCGCGCGATCTTCGAACAGGCGCGCAAGAAAGACGCGAAGAACAAGGCCGTCGTCGAAGCGATGCGCAGGCTGGGCGTCTGATGCGAGCGAATCGAATGTCCGCGGCAGCGCGGCTGCTGCTGGTTTCCTGCGCGCTGGGCCTCGTCGCCTGTGCGCCGCAGCGTCTGCGCGAGGACGACGCGACCTTGGGCGCCCAGCGCACGCGCGAAGCGACCGTGCTCGCGCAGTCGCGCTGGCAGCTCAGCGGACGCATCGCGGTCAGCAACGGCGACGACGGCGGCAACGCCGACGTCGAATGGAGCCAGGACGGCGCGCACTACGATCTGCGCCTGCGCGCGCCGGTGACCGGCAAGAACTGGCGGCTTCACGGCGACCGGCATTCCGCCACCCTCGAAGGGGTGCGCAACGAAGTGCTGACCGGCAGCGATGCGGCCGAACTGCTGGCGCGCGAGGTCAATTGGCAACTGCCCGTGACCGAGCTCGAATACTGGGTGCGCGGCCTGCGCGCACCGGGCGTCAAGGCCGAGCTCGTGTTCGACGAAGCGCAGCGGCCCGCGAAGCTGCTGCAGTCGGGCTGGACCATCGAATACCGCGAGTATTTCGGCGACCGCGAGCCGGCGTTGCCGCGCAAGGTGTTCGCGACCCGGGGCAAGCACCGCGTGCGCCTGTTCATCGAAGACTGGCAGGTGCGATGACGGACTGGAGCGTCTGGCCGGCGCCGGCCAAGCTCAACCTGTTCCTGCAGATCACGGGGCGTCGCGCCGACGGCTACCACCTGCTGCAGACGGTGTTCCAGCTGCTCGATCGCGGCGATGGTGTACGCCTTCGGCCGCGCGACGACGGTCGGATCGAACGTGTCAGCGATCTGGCGGGTGTCCCGCCCGGGCGCGATCTCGTCGTGCGCGCCGCGGCCTGCCTCAAGCCGTACGCGCCCGCGGATGCCGGTGTCGACATCGCCGTCGACAAGCGCATTCCGGTCGGCGGCGGACTCGGCGGCGGCAGTTCCGATGCGGCCACCGTACTCGTCGCGCTGAACCGGATCTGGGGCTGCGGCCTCGCACCCGATGAACTGGCCGAACTCGGTCTCGCGCTCGGCGCCGACGTGCCGGTGTTCGTGCACGGCCGTTCGGCCTGGGCAGAGGGCGTCGGCGAACAGCTGACGCCGATCGACCTGCCCGAGCGCTGGTACGTCGTCGTCGACCCGAAAATCAGCGTGCCGACGGCACCGTTGTTTCAGGCGCCGGAATTGACACGCGATGCCGCGCCCACGACAATTCCGCGCTTCCTTGCTGGGGCTGAGACCTCGAACGCGTTCGA
The DNA here is from genome assembly GCA_946482585.1 of uncultured Lysobacteraceae bacterium. Next base: position 3,955 of record CAMLSI010000205.1, on the reverse strand, counting down.
GCCGGTGGTCAGCGCGCGCTACCCTGCGGTAGCGGCGGCGCTCGCATGGCTCGAATCGCAGGGTCGCCCGCGTTTGTCCGGTTCCGGTGGCTGCGTCTTCCTCGACGTGGCGACCGAAGCCGAGGCGGCGGCACTCGCGGCGGCTTGTCCGCAGGGATGGTCGGCCTGGGCTGCGCGCGGTGTGAACCGCTCGCCGCTGCTCGCCGCACTGGAACGTTTTGCTGCTGGGGCGTCGCCAAGCTGGTAAGGCACGGGATTTTGATTCCCGCATCCGTAGGTTCGAGTCCTACCGCCCCAGCCACTGAATCACCCTGGGCATCGGGCTTGCTCCCGGTCAACGGCGGCTGGCGGAGATTCACATGAATACGCAAGGTTTGATGCTGTTCACCGGCAATGCGCACCGGCGATTGGCGGAGAACGTCTCGCATCGGCTCGGCGTGCCGTTGGGCAAGGCGCTGTGCGGTCGGTTCTCCGACGGCGAGGTGCAGGTCGAGATCGAGGAAAACGTGCGTCGTCAGGACGTGTTCGTGGTCCAGCCGACCTGTGCGCCGACCGCGGACAATTTCATGGAACTGCTGGTGCTGATCGACGCGCTCAAGCGCGCATCGGCGGCTACGGTGACCGCAGTGATTCCGTATTTCGGCTATGCCCGGCAGGATCGCCGCCCGCGCTCGGCGCGTGTGCCGATCACGGCCAAGGTCGCTGCGGACATGATCGGCACGGTCGGTGCCGACCGCGTGCTGACGGTCGACATCCATGCCGACCAGATCCAGGGCTTTTTCGATATTCCGGTCGACAACGTCTATGCCTCGCCGGTGCTGCTCGCCGACATCTGGCGCAGCCAGGGCACCGACAACCTGATCGTGGTCAGCCCCGACGTCGGCGGCGTGGTGCGCGCACGCGCGATCGCGAAGCGCCTCGACGATGCGGATCTCGCGATCATCGACAAGCGTCGTCCGCGTCCGAACGAGTCGACCGTGATGAACATCATCGGCGATGTGCGCGACAAGACCTGCGTGCTCGTCGACGACATCGTCGACACCGCCGGCACGCTGTGCGCCGCGGCGAACGCGCTGAAGAAGCAGGGCGCGCGCCGCGTAGTCGCCTACTGCACGCATCCGGTGCTGTCCGGGTCGGCGCTGAGCAACATCATGAATTCCCAGCTGGACGAACTCGTCGTCACCGACACGATCCCGCTGACCCCGGAAATCCAGGCCTGCAGCCGCATCCGTCAGCTGACGGTCGCGGAATTGCTGGCCGAAACGATCCGCCGCGTCGCATTCGGCGAGTCGGTGAGTTCGCTGTACGTCGACTGATTCACCCGGTCGATCTCCGGCTCCTCTGGTCGCGGAGGAGCCCCATTGCCGCCGCGAGGCGGTTTTCATCACTGAAGGTAGTTTGTCATGGCAAAGATTCATGAAATCCCGGCGGAACTCCGCAAGGACGAGGGGAAAGGTGCGAGCCGCCGCCTGCGTCACGCGGACGTCGTCCCGGCCATCCTTTACGGCGGCAAGGAAAGCCCGCAGAGCATCCAGTTCGTGCACAAGGACGTCTTCATGGCTTCCCAGCACGAGTGGTTCTACTCGGCGATCCTCGATCTGAAGATCGACGGCAAGAACCAGAAGGTGCTGCTGCGTGACATGCAGCGTCATCCGTACAAGCAGCGCCTGTTGCACCTGGATTTCCAGCGCGTCAGCGAAAACGAAGCGCTCAAGATTCGCGTGCCGCTGCACTTCCTGAACCAGGAAAAGTCGCCGGCCGGCAAGACCGCCGGCGTGCTCGTCACGCACGAACTGAACGACATCGTCGTTTCGTGCCTGCCGAAGGACCTGCCGGAGTTCATCGAAGTCGATCTGGGCAACCTCAACGTCGGCGACATCGTCCATCTGTCCGACCTGAAGCTGCCGGCCGGCCTCGAAATCCCGGAACTCAAGCTCGGCAAGGAGCATGACGTGGCCGTGGTGCTGGCCAAGGTCGCGAGGGAAGAAGTCGAGGAAGCGCCGGCTGCCGATGCGGTGGCTGCGGCTCCGGCGGCGCCGGCCAAGGGCGGCAAGGCCGCTCCGGCCAAGGCTCCCGCAGCGGCTCCGGCTCCGGCCAAGAAGAAGTAAGGTTTCGCGTCGCACGACGCGATTCCGCTTCGCATGGCTCGTTTGCGCCTGCTCGTCGGCCTCGGCAATCCCGGGGCCGACTATCTCAGAACCCGGCACAACGCCGGGTTCTGGTTTATTGACGCTCTCGCGCAGCAGCATGGCGCGCGCTTCGGCGTCGAGTCGAAGCTGCATGCGGAGACGGCCAAGGTATCGATCGGCGGACAGCAGGTACTGTTGCTGAAGCCGACCACGTTCATGAACAAGAGCGGCATCGCCGTGGTCTCGGCGCTGCGCTACTACAAGATCGCGCCCGACGAGATGCTCGTCGCTCACGACGAACTCGATCTGCCGCCGGGTACGGCGCGGCTCAAGTTCGACGGCGGCCACGGCGGCCAGAACGGTCTGCGCGACATCATCGCTCACCTCGGCGACGGCAAGTTCCATCGCCTGCGCGTGGGCATCGGCCATCCCGGCCACAAGGACAAGGTCACGGGCTGGGTGCTGGGCCGTGCGGGCGCGAAAGACGAAGACGCGATCATGGCGTCGATAGGCGCCGCGTTCGACGTGCTGCCGCTCGCGCTGGCCGGCGATTTCAACGAAGCGATGAAACGGCTGCACACCGCGCCGGTGGCGCCTTGAGCGCCAACCTGTTTCATCAGTGTCATTAACCCGTTTATCTATCCTGCAGGTTCACCATGGGCATCAAATGCGGCATCGTCGGCCTGCCTAACGTCGGCAAGTCCACCCTGTTCAACGCGCTGACCAAAGCCGGCATCGCCGCGGCGAATTTCCCGTTCTGCACCATCGATCCGAACGTCGGCGTCGTGCCGGTGCCCGACCCGCGCCTCGGCGCGCTCGCCGACATCGTGAAGCCGCAGAAAGTGATTCCGACGTCGATGGAATTCGTCGACATCGCAGGTCTGGTTGCGGGCGCGTCGAAGGGCGAGGGCCTCGGCAACAAATTCCTCGCGCACATCCGCGAAGTCGACGCGATCGCGCACGTCGTGCGTTGTTTCGAGCACAGCGACATCATCCACGTCGCCGGCAAGATCGATCCGATCTCCGACATCGAAACCATCGACACCGAACTCGCGCTCGCCGACCTCGAGTCGGTGGAGAAGGCGCTCAATCGCGTCGAGCGTGCGGCCAAGGCCGCCGACAAGGAAGCGCTCGCGAAGCGCCCGGTGCTGCAGAAACTCGCGGCGACCCTCAACGAAGGCAAGCCGGCGCGTGCGGCGGGGCTCGACGAGGACGAAAAGGCGCTGGTCCGCGACCTGTTCCTGCTGACCCTGAAGCCGCTGATGTACATCGCCAACGTGCTCGAGAATGGCTTCACCGACAATCCGCATCTCAACAAGGTGCGCGCGCGCGCCGCCGCCGAAGGTGCCGAGGTCGTGCCGGTCTGCGCCGCGATCGAGGAAGAGCTGTCCCAGCTCGACGACGCCGATCGCGACGCGTTCCTGCAGGACATGGGCCTCGACGAGCCGGGCCTGAACCGCGTGATCCGCGCCGGCTACAAGCTGCTCGGGTTGCAGACCTATTTCACGGCCGGTGTGAAGGAAGTGCGCGCCTGGCAGGTCAAGGTCGGGGCGACCGCGCCGCAGGCGGCCGGCGTCATCCATACGGATTTCGAGCGCGGCTTCATCCGCGCCGAAACCATCGCCTACGACGACTTCATCAAATACAAGGGCGAAGCCGGTGCGCGCGATGTCGGCCGTCTGCGCCTCGAAGGCAAGGACTACATCGTCAAGGAAGGCGACGTGCTGCACTTCCGCTTCAACGTCTGACGCTCGGGCGTCGCCGGCACCCCGGCGACGCCATCGATCGAACCCGGCTCGGCGCACCGCCGTCGGGATGCGCCCATG
>CAMLSI010000204.1 GCA_946482585.1 uncultured Lysobacteraceae bacterium | reverse complement strand
ATTTCACTCGTCGATGAGTACCGCATTACTTACGCGTGACTGAATTTCAGTGGCGCGTGAGTGAAATTCAGTCATGGCTGAGTGGCGATCGCGCATCGATGACTGAAATTCAGTCGACGATGAGCATTCGTCAGTCATCGCTGAGCAACAATCAGTCATCGATGACTGAAAATCAGGCATCGTGCACGACCCTGGGGCGTGTCAATTTGACGGTGTGGGAGTGTCCGCCGAACGTCGACGTTGCCGGGGCGGCGGGGCAGGGCGCGGTACGGCACCGGGCCGCCGGGTCCTGGCTTGCGGGGCAGCTGGCGCACGCCGTCGCTGGGAGATGCGCTGCGCTGGGCGCACCTTTCATCGGGAGCCTCGAGTCGGAGAAGGAACATGCCGCTGTTGCTGTCGAAGATGGGTTCGTCCCGGGCCACCCGGTACGTGGGGAACAGCACGGTCGTGACGGTCGACGGCCGCACGCATTTCGTGTGGTCCGACTATGACCGCTCAGTCGAGAACATCGAGGAGGTCCGGAGCGGCGAAGATCAGGTACACCGGCGCGTTCACCGGGTGCAGTACGCGTACATCGACGGGGGCGAGCCGCCCCTCCTCGCGAGGCGGGGTCTCGGGTTGTTCGGGGACAACCATACGGTCGGCGCCATCACGATCAATTCGATCGTCAGGGACGGGGTTCGGAAGCACTATCCCAACCTCATCATTGCCCGGCATCACGACGAGCACGTCCATCACCTGGCCAACGCGCTCGATGGCCGGGAAGACGGATGGGCGGTGGTGCAGTCGGCGTTCACCCATGCCGCCACTTACCCGAGCGCGATTGCCGACAGCAGCGGCCGGGTCCACGTCGTCTATCGCGGCAAGGTGCGGGAGTTCGTCGGGCTCTACTACCAGTCGCGGATGTTCGAAGACCCGGCCGGCCACAGCACGCCGGTGCTGCTGGCGTGTCGGGACCGGCAGGACGGTTATCGCAACTACCAGCATTCGCTCACGACCGACGACCGCGGCGGCCTCCACCTGTTGCTGGAGCATAGCCTGGATGGCCCCGCGCCGAGCTTCGTGGCCTATATGCGATCGACGGATGGCGGGCGCACCTGGCAGTCGGCGTCCGGCGAAACGCTGGATCTGCCGGCCATGGCGGAGAGCCGCGCCACCGTTATCGCGATTCGGAATCCGGCGGTGCCGGTGTACATCGGAAACGTCGTCTGCGACGGCCGCACCGGCTATCCGTATGCGGTGGTCAGGATCGGGAAGGACGAACCCGCACGGGTCTATCCGGGTTGCGAGAGCGCCACGTCGTTCCACTACGTGAAGGCCGGCGACCGCACGCTCGTCGGCACGCAGCTCACCGCCTGCATGACGTCCGATGGCGTGCTGGTGGTGGCGGGCATCGACGATCTCGGCCATCTGGCCTACTTCCACTCGGCCGACGGCGGTAAGCACTTCACGCATGGAACGGTGCTGAAGAAGCCGGAACACCGCGAATTCGATCAGCCGAAGCTGGAGCGCCGGGTCAGCACGATCGCGGTCGACCGACCCTGGATTATGTTTTCCACCTATGCAAAGGCGGACAAGTATCCCTATCTCGTCTACGCGCAGAAGCTGAGTTTCTAGCGCGAACGCGCGCACCGCGCAGCCGATTCCGGGATCGCGGTATCGGTGGTGCGGACCGACGGACCCGGATGCCGGACGGTCCGCGGCGGGAGAGCGAGACGGCAACGTCCTGTGGGTCGGGATGAACGTCATCTTCGCTCGCCGCCGCATCGGTGCAACCGCGGTGCAAAAAAAAGCCCCACATCCGCGGGGCTTTCCGCTCGGTGCTGCGGCGGCGCTCAGGCCGGTTCGGGTTCCGACGTGCGGCGGTTCTTGGCGAAGCGGGTCGACAGTCCCTGGCGCAGGCTTTCCAGGCCCTGGCCCTTGCCGGACACGCGCAGCAGGGCGTAGCCCTCCAGCGCGGCGGTGAGGATGTCGCTGCCCAGCGCGATGAAAGTGTCGTCGGCGCGTTTGCTCAGCCGTTCCAGGCGGGCCATGCGCGGGCGCAGCTGGTCCACGGCGCGCAGGTCGTTCAGGGCTTCGGGCAGGTTCAGGCTGGGCGGAACCACCTGCGGGTTCTGTTCGAGGATGGTCAGCGTCTGCCGGCAGAAGGCTTCGGATTTGTCGCCCATCTTCACCAGGGCGCGCACTTCGTCGGATTGCAGGGAGATCAGCGGAGCGAGCTTTTCTTCGAGCGTGGCCAGGGCGCCGTCGATGGCGGTCAGGTCGGCGTCGGACAGGATGAGGGAGATCAGGTTCTGAGCCATTGGATTCCTTCCATGTGAGGGTGGCGGCGCTGCGTCCCGCAGCTTCGGCAACTGCGTGTACGCATCGCCGGCGGTGAATTTACGGCGTATGCAACAGAGTTTCATTCTGTACAACGGTGCTATTGACGCGCGGCATTCAGTAAGCGTACGCCCTCGCCACCTTCCCCAACTACAGCAAAGCACCAATGCTCGCCTCTGCACCCGCAGAGGCACCGAGCATGGCAATTCCGAAGTCGGAGCGATTCTGGCAGCAGCACGTTGATGTGTGGCGTGCGAGTGGTCTGACGCAGAAGCAGTTCAGCAGCGGCACGGGCTCAATGCGATGACACTGGCGAACTGGAGCAGCGTGCTGCAGTCGCTTGCACGCGAGGCTGGGACAGGCGCTGGTGCCTGTTCGTGTCGTGGGCGAGCAGGTCCCAGCGTCGGCGATCGAAGTGCAGCGGGGCGCGCTGCGTCTTTTGGTGCCGGTGGGAACCGACCCGCACTGGGTGGCTGCGCTGCTGCGCGAGCTGGCCGCATGTTGAGTCCGACGTCGCGGTGGATTACCGTCGAACCGATCGGCCTGCGTCGCGGCATGGATGGATTGCTGACGACGATCGCAATGCAGTTCGGTCAAGATGGATTGGCCGGTGGCGCGTACGTATTCCGCAATCGCAGCGGTACGCGGATCAAGGTGATCTGTGCCGATGCGCACGGCGTGTGGATGTGCGTTCGACGCTTGCGCGAAGGTCGATTCGTGTGGCCGCGTCGCAGCGGTCAGGTGAGTGAGATTGACGCGCAGGTGTCGTTATGACTTTAGACGCAAAAGACAACCTGGAGTCCGACCCGAACTTCATGCTAGTCCTTAGGGAGGTTGAGGGAGGAAACAAGCAGCAGTTTGGTTTCAAACCAACTGGGCCGGCGACTGCGACGCTGAAAAACGGCGAAACGGTTAGCATGAGCAGCGCGTGGTTTGACCTCATCGGCGATATGCATGTTCGGTTCGTGATTGATGGCGAGCACTCCATGAAAAATCTCACCGCTGAAGAGTTCTCTGCGCTTCGCCTGACGCCAGAGCGGGCCGCTGAGATCGCCGTTTCGAACATCAAGATCCGCTACGGTGTGCCCCGAGCCACACCCTGGGAGGACGGCATTGTGCTGGTCTCGGGTGAGTCTCCCGATCTCGATAGCAGTTACTTTCTCGACAGTGCATTCTGGGAAGGCTTGCTAAAGAAGCACCCGGAAGGCCTGATAGTTGGCGTGCCGAAGCGCGGTGGCCTCATCTACGCTCCTGTCTCCGATAAGCGGGCTGTTTCGTCCTTGGAACGCAGCATTCGCTTCCTCTATGAGTCGAGTGATGCCATGCGTATTTCGGCTGCGCTCTATTTGTATAGGGATGGCGGCTGGGCCGTGTACCGCAAATCAGCGTCTTTGAATTGACGCCCAACCATTCATTCAAGCCGACGCCTTCGGCGCGGCTTAACTAGGTGCTAGCCACGCATGCAATCATCAGCCGTGATCGAAGAACTGGCCGCTTGTGATGCTGTTGGTTTCCTTTCTCTCCGTGAAGAGCCTGGATTTAACTTGGTGATCCGTGTTGAGGCCGCCGGTCCGAATCGAGAGTTCGAGATTCGCTGGCCCAGCTACATCAGCTATGCGGTAAGAAGCGAGCATTACTGCCAATGGGACAGTGAAGAGACCTGGACGGGAAAGCATGTTTTTAGGCTGTACACAAAATCCAAATTCCTGGACTTCGTCGCTAATGGAACGTTCGCTGTTGGCGACTTCCGCGGCCCATTCAAGCACTTCCAGCTTCAAAGCCTCTACCAGATCATCGACATCGCCAGCTGCGATGAGCCGGTTGTCACGGTGTCAGTACGCGCCTGACAACTCAAGAACGCAAGAACGGGGTCACCCACTTTCTGCGCGGATTAGTGCCGCGGATTGGTGCCGCGGATTGGGACACCCACTTTCTGCGCGGATTAGTGCCGCGGATTGGGACACCCACTTTCCGCGCGGATTAGGACGCGGATTAGCATGCGCTCTCAGGGTGCGCTTTCAGGACACCCGCTTTCAGGACACCCACGCTTTCACGGCATCGGTGGGTGTCCGATGGCGTTCGCCAAACGAAACCTGAATCCAGGGAAGTTCCGGCCTCTTGAAGCGGTTCCACAGGTTCACATCTTGCGCCCGGGCGCCAACCGGGCCCACGCGGCGCGCCACGCGACCGCGCTGAAACCATGTTGCTCAATGAGGATATGGCCATGAGAACGACCCTCGATTTTTCCCCTCTGTTCCGGACCGGCATCGGCTTCGACCGCCTGTTCCAGGTGCTCGACACCGCGAGCCGTGTGCAGCCGATCGACAACTGGCCGCCGTACGACATCGTCAAGGAGGCCGAGGACCGCTACCGCATCGTGATGGCCGTCGCCGGCTTCGCCGAGGACGAACTGACGATCACCGACAGCCCGAACCTTCTCGTCGTCGCCGGCGCCAGGAAGGAATCGCCCCAGGGCGCGGACTACCTCCACCGCGGCATCGCCGGGCGCGAGTTCGAGCGCCGGTTCGAACTGGCGGACCACGTCAAGGTCGCCGGCGCCACGCTCCACCAGGGCCTCCTGACGATCGCCCTGGAGCGGCAGATCCCCGAGGCGCTGAAGCCCCGACGCGTCGCGATTCGCAGCGACGAAGCCGGTGCGGCGCTGGGTCAGAGCCGGCAGATCGAAGCGCCGAAGGCGGCGTGATGGCGAGGGGCGGGACGCGCGTCGTCCCGCCCCTTCATCAGCGCGGATTGGCGCGGATTGGGACACCCACTTTCCGCGTGGATTGGGACGCGGATTAGGACACCCACAAGCCGGGGACGCGGATCCGCGCGGATTAGGACACCCACAATCCGGGAACGCGGATCGGCAGAGCACGGATCGGAGCACGGATCGGGACACCACCCGGATCGGCTGCCACGGATCGGGACACCCACAATCCGGCGGCTTTGGACAATCGCGACTTCATCCGCTGACGCGCGGTTGCGCGGTGCGCTTGCCGGATTGGATTGGGACACCCACTTTCCGCGCGGATTAGGACGTGCGGATTAGGACACCCACATTCCGGGGACGCGGATCCGCGCGGATTAGGACACCCACAATCCGGGGATGCGGATCGGCAGAGTACGGATCGGGACACCCACAATCCGACGGCTTTGGACAATCGCGACTTCATCCGCTGACGCGCGGTTGCGCGGTGCGTTCGCCAGGAATCGAGGTCCACGGTCATGACTACAACAGCGACACCGACGCATCGGAAATTTCCGACGCACGACTCAGCCGTCGCCTGATGCGCATGACCGCCGTCAGCGCGACACTGGCGCCGCTGGTGAGGCCGCGGGCACGCGGTGGGCGAAGGATGCTCACATACGCTGAGGACGAATAAAGCCCCGCCTGACCGAACCAGCCTGTGCCGGGACGACTGCAGCGTCGCCGGTTCGCTCGTTGGCTGCCGCAGGTCGTTACTGGCGCAGGTACGTCGTCGCTCCAGACGACGTATATCAGCGTCCATGGGCAGCGATTGCCAATCCGGCAACGCGCAGGTTGGCCAATCCCGGGTCGTGTTGTTGCGCAGCGTGCCGATGTGGGCGGCGATGTTGCTGGGCGGCGCGCGAGTGCCTGCGGGGCAATCCACTATTCCCCAGCCGCGGCAATCGTCTCTTTCCCACTCGTCGTCGCGGAGGACCGCACGATGGAAGTGGAAGCTCCATCGGCGGGTGTGCTCGCTACCGTGTCGGCGTGTACTCCTTGCGTGGAAAGCCGCGTGACCGGCCAACGGGGGTGGCAGGCGGTTGACGACCGACAGGCGGGTGGACAGTCGATTCCGGCGATCGGGATCGTGCGATGACGAATCGTCGCCGCTTTCGCTACGATGGCCGGCGATGCCTTTTCAGGCATCCCGAAGTCGGGAGAGGGAATGAAGACGTATCTGGATGCGCACGCGGCGTTCGTGAGCTGGCTCGACGGCGCGGCTGACTGCGAACCCACGGCCGCAGAGGTGGAGAAGGCGATGATCGCGCTCGCCGCGCATGCCGCGGACCGGGGCATGTCGGCGGACCACTGGCGCTTCGTCGTCGACGGTCTCGTCGCACACGCCAGGCGGAAGTGTCCCCAGAATGCCGCGCTGCCTGATTTCGTCGCGCGTGGCTTCGATTTCTCCGCGCGCTGGGATTCCATCGCGCGTACCGATTCGCGGCCGGATTCGCGGCACTAGGCCGGGCGGCAACGCCAGGCGGCGTCCCTCGGCGCGGCGGTCGCCGGCCGGCGTCGGGTAGTCTGCTCAGACGGCAGCGGTGCGAGTGGCATGCACGGCATGCAGCCGGGAACGCACGAACTCGCGCGCCGCGCACGCGAGCCAGCGCTCATTTCCGCGCAATGACACAGGCCCTCATCGCCGCCCGACTGCGCAACGGGTTGCATTGGGAATCCGGACGGTGCCCTCGGGTGTCGCGTAGCGCTGAAGTTTTTCGGCGAGTCTGTGCCGGTACTCGGCCTGTCGCTCGGCCGACTGGTCGAAGAACAGTGCGGCAAACAGCGGCGAGACATCCCTGAGGTACCGAGCGCACTCGTCGGTGGACGAAAACGCCAGCGTGAGCGTCATCGCTTCGACGCGTACCTGCGCGAATCCCGCACGAATCATGGCGTTTTCCAGCCAGTCTTCTGCGGGTCCGGGCGGAGAAGGCGCTTCCGGTCGACGGAGCGACGGCGGGTCGAACATCTCCCGGGCGAGCGCCATCGCCAGGCTCGACAAGGGGCGGGCCTCCGGCCCCGCGTCCCAGACCGCCGCGGCGAACGCGCCCGTGGGAGTCAGCAGGCGTCGTATCGCGCGCAGGGTTTCCGACGGATTCGCCAGGTCGTCCAGACCCCAGCGGCAGAGAACGGCATCGAAGCTGCCGTCCGGGAAATCCAGCCGCTCGGCATCCGCTTGCAGGAACTCCACGTTCGTCAGTCCCCGTGCAGCGGCTCTCTCACGGGCGATGTCGAGCATCGGCGACGAGAGGTCCGTCGCCACGACGCGTCCGGCAGGACCGACGACGCTCGCCGCCGACAGGGCCGGCTCGCCGATGCCGGTGGCAATGTCCAGGAGTCGCTGGCCGGGCCGAACGCCCGCCAGCTCGATCAGTCGCCGGCTTACGTGGCGGGCGCCGTTCTCGATCGTCGGCCACCACGTCTTCCAACCCGCCGCGACGCTGTCCCAGGAGGGATCTCGTCCCTCGTGCGGAGCTGCCGGATCGTCGGATCGAGGGCTCGCGGAGTCGGTCGTCGTCTTCATGGGGCGCTCGACGGGAATCGGTCGACGGCAAGGCTACCGCCTGGCGAGGGCGAGTGCGTCGTTCCGTGGCCTGAGTGCCGGTACCTGCGCGCGATCAGGAATCCGTCGCCGTTCGCGCCGGTTCATCCGGCAGCCGGGAATTTCACAGGCCGCCTGCTTCGGACTGACTACGCTGACTTCGCATCGTGTCAATGAAGAGGTCGCCATGTCCGCCGACACCAAGACGCCGCTGGATCACGTCAACGCGGCACTGAGCCAGCTCAAGGAAATGCGGCATTACTCCAAGAACTACGTGGAGCAATTGACCGAGCAGTGGCTGCTGTTCGACGGCGAGCTGTCCTCGCTGAAACAGGCCGACAAGATAGAAGCACTGATGACCCGCCAGGGCGAACTGTATGACGCCCTGGGCGCGCAGATTGCCGAGCTCGAGGAACTGGCGGTCACCTTGCGGCCGCCGCCGGACGCGGGCGACGACGCGGCGGATTGAGGCGCCGTCTGGGGAAGCGCGACCGGGTTCCACCGGTCGGACGCCGCAGGCTGTTCCTTGCAGTCGCTGCAGGATGCCCGCCATCGCTGAAATGGATGCGCCAATGCAGCAGCGTATCGCCGAACGGCCCTGAATCAGGAAGCCTCGAATCGGGACACCCAAACCTCGAATCGGCCACGCTTTCCCGTCATCGGCGGGTGTCCGATGCCGCTGGTGCCCGGTAGCGTGTGCTCGCGCCAGCGAGGATCGGAGCGAGGATCGGGACACCCACTTTTTACGCAATCGGTGGGTGTCCCGATTTCTTCTTCGGCAGCGCGAACAGCTGGGCGCAGGAAACCACGGCGATGGCCAGGAAAATGGCATACGACGCCGGCTGTGCAAATTCAGCACGGCCCGCTGCGAAAAACGCAGCGTGGATCGCCACGGTGAGGAAGCCGAACGCGGCGATCACTATCTGCCACCGGTAAGCGGCGTTGGCAGCGGCAGCCACTCTGCCGTACGCATAGATCACGAGCGCCACCAGAGGAATGTTCAGCACCAGATTGAGCTGATTGCCCCCGGGAAGACCGAACATGTCCCATTCATGCCAGAAGGCCGAGTCGATCTGGTGCACGGCAAGCAGCGCAGCATTGACGAGCGCAAGGCGCTTCGGCCATGGCGCATTCGAATCCGTTGTCACAGAAAGTTCCCAATCAAGGTGCGGGGCGCGGGCACGATAGCAAACGCGTGACGCGCTCGCGGTAGCGTGTGCTCGCGCAAGCGAGCACACGATCGCGGTGGTGCGGCAAGCCGGAACACCCGATCGTGGGGGGGGCGCGTGCGGCCCCCCCCCACCAACGGGGGGCTGGGCGGCGGGGGGCGTTTGTGGGGGTGGGGCTCAAACCCCCCCC